>NZ_JBAPKY010000016.1:0-77965 GCF_037083785.1 Roseovarius sp. D22-M7 | reverse complement strand
GCAGAATGATCGCATTTATATTCTCGGGTCAACCGGCCATTATCTTGTCCGATTTCCGACCGTCGTCGTCCCCACCCCGCCCAACCCCGCGTTTTCGTGCTTGCGCGCTTCTCCGACGCCAGACAGCATCGCGCGCTACTCCACCACCTCGTGTGGCGTCCGAGAAACTTACAGCATAGCGATCATTTCGGCTTGGCGCGGCATCCATCAAAAAGGCATATAGGCGCCACCTGCGAAACACTGTGTGTTTTGGCGGGCGCGCTACGAGACCCTGCGCTTTTTCGGTTGGTGGGTAGGATGCACAAGGCCTGCGGCACGACCTCATAAGATTATGACTTATATAGTAAATATTGGGGTGAATGGCGGACCGAGGAGGATTCGAACCCCCGACCCCCTGATTCGTAGTCAGGTACTCTATCCAGCTGAGCTATCGGTCCGCTGCCGGGGCGGATAGACGCTATGGCGCGGTGATGCAAGGGGGCTTTGGGGGCTTTATTGCGTGTGGCCCAGATTTCCCTTGGGCAGGGTGATGCGGAACACCGTGCCGGTCGCGTCGCTGTCTGCGAGCGACAGGGTGCCGCCATGGCCACGCACCAGTTCGGCGGCGATAGTGAGGCCGAGGCCGGTACCGCCCTTGGTGGCCCCGCCCCGGAACGGCTCGAAGAGGTGCGCGCGGGCCTTTGGCGGCAGGCCGGGGCCGGTATCGTGCACCTCGATGATCCAGGCGCCGCCATCCTCGCAGGCCTGCACCGTGATCTCGCCCGCGGCGCCGCTGTTAAGGATGGCCTGGCGCGCGTTGCGCACGAGATTGGCGATCACCCGTTGCAACTGTTCGGCATCGGCCCGCAGGACGAGGTCGCCGGAGACCTCCTGGGTGAAGGTCACATCCGCCTCGCCGGCCGACAGCCGCTCGCTGTCGATCACGTCGGCCACGATATCGGCGAGGCGCAGGCGCGCCAGCGTCGGCCCCGGTTCCTCGGCCTTGCCATAGGCCAGGGTCGCCTCGCACAGATGCACCGCGCGGGTCAGGGACTTGACCAGCTTGGGGGCCATGCGTTTTACGCGGGGATCCTCGCTCAGTCCCAGGCGATCGGTGAAGAGCTGTGCCGAAGTCAGGATGTTGCGCAGGTCGTGGCTGACCTTCGCCACGGCCCCGCCAAGCTGGGCGAGATGCTCTTTCTGCCGCAACGCGCCGGTCAGCTGGGTCTGCAGCGATTGCAGCGTCTCTTCGGCCTCGCGCAGATCGCGGATCGCGGCAGAGGGTTCGATCACCTGACGGGCATCCTCGGGGGCGGCGGCATAGGCCTGCATGTTGCCGACAACGCGCTTGATCGGCCGCACGATGAAGCATTGCACGGCCCAGAAGAGCAGCAGCGCGGTGATCACCGAGATGACCAGCGACAACCACAGGATGCGCAACCCGTAATCGATCATCGCGGCGCGGAGATCGCCGGTCTCGAGCGTGATCTCGATCAGCAGCCCGCCCATCCGCACCGGCTGGCCGATCACGCGGATCACCTCGGGCTCGGGCGTGGCCATCCGGCGCAGCGCATCGCGGATCAGCGCCAGAGCCGGGGCCTCGCGCAAATCGAAGGTTGCCGCCACGGGCTTCGGCACCGGGGACGACAGCACGAGCTGGCGCGCCTCGTCGCGGCGCAGGACGACGTTGAAAACGCCTGCATTTTTCAAGAGTTCCTCTTGCAGGTCGGCGTTCACCTCGTCCTCGGCCAGCAGGACGAGCGAGGCGATCTGCGCGCGTTCCAGCCGGTTCGTCAGGAAATCTTCGCGGAACCGGGCGATGGAGGGCACGAAGATCAGGATCTCGGCCAGCATCACGAAGATGACGGTCAGGATCAGAAAGCGCCCCGAAAGTGAGTTGAGCAAGCGGTGTCTCCCTTGGTCCCGACATGGGCCGTTAAGCCGGTTTGCGGCGATCAGGGCAACCAGCGTTGTACGAAACCGACCATGTTCCTTATAATCAGGCTGTCGAACAGGCGGGGCGAGAAATAGGCGCCCGCGACCCGCTTGTTGATCTCGCCGAGCGTGGGGTAGGGCGCGACCATCCCCGCGACATGTTTCATCTTGAGCCGGTTGGCGAGGACGAATGCCCAGAACCCGATCAGTTCCCCGGCCTGCTCGCCGGCGATCGACGCGCCGACGGGGCGTCCGCGGACCACCATGACCTTGATCAGGCCTTCTGTCTTGCGCTCGGCGATGGCGCGGTCGTTTTCGGCATATGCGAACCGCACCACCTCGAGATTGCCGCCATGCGTGGCGCGTGCGGCCTTTTCGGTCAGACCCACCTGCGCCAGTTCCGGCTGGGTGTAGGTGCACCACGGCACGTGATCCGTGCGCTCCTTTGCGGGCAGGCCGAGCAGCGCTTGGCGGATGATCAGCCCGGCGTGATAGTTCGCCACGTGGGTGAACTGCATGCCGCCCGCGACGTCGCCGATGGCGTAGACGCGGCGGTTGGTGGTGCGCATCGAGGCATTGACCTTGATCCCGCGCCTGGTGGTCTCGATCCCGGCGGCGTCGAGGTTGAGACTGTCGGTGTTGGCGCGGCGTCCGACGGCGATCAGCAGATGCGTGCCGGTAAACACGCGGCCATCGCCCGCTTCGACCTCGATCGCGCCGGCGGTGCCGCGGATCTCGGCGGCGGTGGCGCCTTCCTCGATCGCGATTCCCTCGGCCGCGAACCGGTCGCGTATCACCTGCGCGGTCTCGGGGTCGTCCTGACCCAGCAAAGAGGCGCCCTCGATCACCGTCACGTCACTGCCCAGGCGGCGATGCGCCTGCGCCATCTCCATGCCGATGGGCCCGCCGCCGATCACCAGCAGGTGGCCCGGCTTCTCGCGAAGTTGAAAGATGGTCTCGTTGGTCTCGTACGGCACTTGGTCGAGCCCCGGGATCGGCGGCACCAGCGGCGACGAGCCGGTGGCGAGGATCACCCGCCGCGCTGTGATGACGTGATCGCCGGCTTCTACCTTGCGCGGCGAGATGAACTTGCCGAATTCACGGATCACCCGCACGCCGAGCCCCTCGAACCGCTCCACGCTGTCATTGGGCTCGATGTGGCCGATGACACCGGCGATGTGATCCTTGGTGGCGGCGTAATCCACCTGCGGCGTCACATCGGCGATGCCGTATTGCGACGCATGGGCTTGCGCATGGGCGGCCTTGCCACTGGCGATCAGCGCCTTCGACGGCACGCAACCGTAATTCAGGCAATCGCCGCCCATCTTGTGGCCTTCCAGCAGGGTGACGCTGGCACCCATCTGCACGGCGCCCGCCGCCACGGACAGTCCCGCAGAACCGGCCCCGATGACCAGCAGGTCGGTTTCAATCTCTTGCATGCTCAGATGTCCTTCCTGCCGCGAATAGCCTTGATCGCGAGGGGCAGTGCCGCGAGGGCGGCGAGCCCGAGAATCGGCCCGAGGATCTGCGGCTCCCAAAGCAGCGACAGATCGGGGGTGTCTCCGCGGTCGAACACCTCGCCGAGGCCCACGCCGATCCAGGTGAAGACAAGCGCGCCGGGAATGATCCCGAGCACCGTGGTGATCGCGAAGTTGAAGAACCGCACCCCGACCAGCGCCGGCAGCAGGTTGGCCACGAAAAACGGTACCGCCGGCACCAGCCGGATCAGGAAGAGCACGCTGATCTCGTTCTCGTGCAGTGCCGCCTTGAGGCGCTTGAGCCGGCCTTCGGAAGTCTCGATCTTCGCCGCCAAGGCCTCGCCCAGCCCCCAGCGGGCGGCAAGGAATATCGCGAACGCCCCGAGCGAGGCGGCGATCACGTTGGCCGCGGTGCCCGCGGGCAGCCCGAACAGGAACCCGCCGGTGACCGAGGCCACCGCGGCGCCGGGCAGCGAGAAGGCGACGATCACCAGGTAGACGGCGATGAAGGCCAGGATCATCGCCGCGTAATTGGCGTCGCGAAAGGCCAGAAGCGCCTCGCGGTTGTCGCGCAGGGTGTCGAAGGTGATGTGGTCGCGCAGGGTGAAATACCCGATCACGGCCACAGTCAGTATCACGGCCAGCGGCGCGTGCCGCAGCCAGCCTCGACGTTGGGGATCGCTTTGTTGCCGCATGCTATTGTCCATGGGTCCACTCTGTTTGGTTGGTGCTGCCCCCCAGTTGCATGGAAGCGGGCGCGCGCGCCAGTGGCCTCACGCGAGGGTGACTGGCGGTGATGGAGGCAACGTTCTCGTGCATTGGATGTAGCACCGCACGCGCGGGCGTGCAGAATCTTGGTGCAGCGGTCGCTGATGGATTTTGTCGCCGCGGCCGCGTCCTGGGGTTTGACTTGGCCGGGCAGGGCGGCTAAAGGACGAAATCTAGCATGCAATGACGCAGACGCGGTTCCTGAAGCGCTGCCAGACAATGTCGGAGACGGAGCGATGAAACGCACCTTTCAACCCTCGAACCTCGTGCGCAAGCACCGCCACGGCTTTCGGGCACGGATGGCCACCAAGGCCGGGCGCAAGATCCTCAACGCGCGCCGCGCGCGGGGCCGCAAGTCGCTGAGCGCCTGAGCGCCAGGGCCATCCCAAGACCATGACACCCTCGACGGCCCCTGAAACTCAAGCAGGGACACCGCGGCCGGGGGTGTTTTGTCGAGTCCGGGGCAATCTTTGCGTCATGCGCAAGAGGCGCGATTTTCTTGCCGCGGCGCGAGCCAGGCGCGAGGGTGTGCCGGGAATGATGGTGCAAGGTCGCGACCGGCGCGACGGCAACCCGGCGATTCGGGTCGGGTTCACCTGTTCCAAGAAGGTCGGCAATGCCGTGCTGCGCAACCGTGCCAAGCGCCGCCTGCGGGCGGTTGCGCGCGACGTGCTGAACGGTTCCGGGCAGCTCGGCTGGGATTACGTGCTGATCGGGCGCGCGGGGCAGACGGTGACCCGGCCCTATGCGGACTTGCGCGACGATCTCGTCCACGCGCTGCGAAGGCTGGGCCGCGCGTCATGACCCTGCCGGCCCGCCTCCTGTCAATGCCGATCCGGGCATACCGGTTGATCCTGTCGCCCTGGGTCGGCTGGCACTGCCGCTATCAGCCGACCTGCAGCCAATACGCGCTCGACGCGCTCGCGATGCATGGCGCGCTGCGGGGCGGGTGGCTGGCGCTGCGGCGGATCGGGCGCTGCAACCCTTGGGGGGGATGCGGCCATGACCCGGTGCCCGAACCCGCGCAGAAGACCCGTACGCAAGAGACCTGACGCGGCTGGCGGCCGCAGCATATGTCGTTTTTCCCCTCAACGCGCCGGAATCCGGGCCTGCTTGTCGCCCGCGAGCCGTTAGAACGGGGCGGAGGCCTTGTCCGAGAGCGGGGCTTGGGCGAGTGACGAAGCATGCAAGCAGAGGGTGCATCCATGGCAGAAGCAGCAACGCGCAGCAGACGGACGCGGGGCGGTGGCGGGGCCGCACGCCGCGCGGAACGCACCGCCGTCAGCGTCGAGACCGCGCGCTACATCGAACGCAATATCCCCAATTTCGAGATCCTGACCGAAGAGGCGCTGGAGATCATCGAGGCCAACGCCGAGACGATCCTCGAGGAGGTCGGCGTCAATTTCGTCGAGAATCCCGCCGCACTCGACCGTTGGCGCGAGGCCGGCGCCGAGGTGACCGGCGAGCGGGTGCGCATCCCGCGCGGGCTGGCGCGGCAGCTGATCGCGACCGCGCCGTCGCGGATCACCCAGCATGCCCGCAACCCCGAGCGCACGGTCGAGATCGGCGGGCGCTCGCTGGTGCTCGCGCCGATCTACGGCCCGCCCTTCGTGCATGACATGGAAGGTGGTCGGCGCTACGCGACGATCGAGGATTTCCGCAATTTCGTGCGCTTGGGCTACATGTCCAAATGGCTGCACCATTCGGGCGGCACGGTCTGCGAGCCGACGGACATCCCCGTCAACAAGCGCCATCTCGACATGCTGCTGGCGCACATGACCCTGTCGGACAAGCCGTTCATGGGATCGGTGACCGAACCCTCGCGCGCGCAGGACAGCGTCGACATGGCGGGTATACTGTTCGGACAGGATTTCGTGCAGGACAACACGGTGATGACGTCGCTGATCAACGTCAACTCGCCGATGACCTTCGACGACGTGATGATGGGCTCTCTCGAGGTCTATGCAGCCAACAACCAGGCCTGCATCCTGTCGCCCTTCATCGTCGGCGGCGCGATGGCGCCCACCACGGTCGCCGGCACCCTGACGCAGGTGCTGGCCGAGGTGCTTGCGGGCATCGCCTACAGCCAGCTGGTGCGCCCCGGCGCGCCGATGATCATGGGGGCGTTCGTCACCTCGATCGACATGAACTCGGGCGCGCCCACCTTCGGAACGCCCGAGGCGGCCCATATCACGTACGGCATGGGCCAGCTGGCACGGCGGCTGAACCTGCCCTACCGGTCGGCGGGGTCCTTCAACGGCTCCAAGCTGCCGGATGCGCAGGCCGCCTACGAGACCGCCAACAGCCTCAATGTGGGGCTTCTGTCGGGGGTCAACTTCATGCTGCACGCCTGCGGCTGGCTGGAAGGCGGGCTGGTGGCGAGTTTCGAGAAATTCGTGATGGATTCCGACCAGCTTGGCGCGCTGCATCACCTCGCCCAGGGCGTGCACATGGACGAGAACGGGCAGGCGATGGATGCCATCCGCGAAGTCGGGCCCGGCGGGCATTACCTTGGCTGCGCCCATACGCAGGCCAATTACAAGTCCGCCTTCTGGCGCTCTGATCTCTTTGATTACAAACCATTCGAGACCTGGTCCGAGGAAGGCGCGCGCGACACCTTGACGCTGGCCAACGCGCGCCTGCGCAAGCTGTTGAACGATTATCAGCAGCCGCAGCTCGATCCTGGCATCAACGAGGCGCTGCACGCCTTCGTCGCGCAGCGCAAGAGCGAGATGCAGGACGCCTTCGGATAACGCCCTGCAGCGCGCTCAGGCCTCGACGGCTTGCGCGCCCTGCAGGTGACGCACCTCGCCGATCATCGCGATCAGGACATCCACATGCCGCGCCGCCTGGTAATGGGCGGCGCGGCCTTTTCTGTCGGCCTCGAGCCCCGCTTCGATCTCGATCAGCGGCATCAGCGCGTCACCGGCGCGCGGCAGCGGCCCTTGGCCCAGATGCCGCGCCAGATGCGCGGACCGGTCATAGCCCGCCATCCCGATCCGCGCCGCGCGGATCAGGAGCGGCGGACGCCGCAGGCCGTTGAACGCGGTAAGACCATTCTGCATCGCTAGTTCCCCTTCTGATTGTGCGAAGCCGTTCTTGCACGGTTTCCAGCCCCGTTGCGCTTCCCCCGGCTCGGCGTACGTAGGGGGCTGAATTTGTTTACCATTTATCAATCAAGGTTGATTTTGTGGAAACACTTAACGAACCGGTAATCATTGCACGTCTTAGTTGTGGATAAATCTGGGGATCGGGTGGCCGGCGCTGACCGGCCGCCGATGCTGGCTGAGCTTGGGGGTGGGCTATGCGCGAACAGATGATGAGCAAGGCCGCGATGCCGCGGGTCCCGTCATGGGTGCCCGAGGCCGCGCTGCACTACCTTGCGCATATCGAGAGCGGCACGCCGATCCGCGCGCTGGCCCGGCATTCGGGTCGGCATGCCTCGACCGTCCTGCGTCAGATCCGTACCTTCGAGACACTCCGCGACGATGTTCTCGTGGACGAGGCGCTGCGCCGTCTGGGCCAGAACGTGGCAAGTGCAAGGCGACCCGGTTCTCCTGTCAAGGAGACCAACAAGATGACAGTTCAACTCGAAACGAAAGCCCGCGACACCGATATCACGCTCAGCACCGCGCGGCTGCAATCCGAGGCGCGCCGCGTGCTGCGCCGGCTGTGTGAGAGCGGGGCGCTGTTGGCGGTCTCGGCGGATATGGACAAGGCCGTGGTGGTGCGCGACAGCGGCGCGGGCGCGCCGGCGCGCACCGCGGTGGTGGATCGCGACGTCGCCGAGGCGCTGGCGCTGAAGGGCTGGATCGCCTGCGACAATCCGGGCCGCATCTCGCGCTACCACGTGACAGGCAAGGGACGTGCCGCGCTTGGCCAGATGATGGCCGACGCGGAAAACGTGGCGTCCGGCCTGCGCGAGGCGCCGATCGTGCTGGACGACGGGGGCGGCAGCGAAGCATCCGGGGCCGCGTCCTCGCGCCGGATCCGCTACGGCCTGGCCGAGTCGCCGCTGATCGCGCTGGCCCGGCGGCGCGACAAGGATGGCAGCCGGTTCCTGTCGCACGACCTGGTGCGCGCCGGCGAGAGGCTGCGCGAGGATTTCGAGCTGGCCCAGATGGCGCCGCGCGTGACGCAGAACTGGGATCATTTCCTGAGCCATGTCGACGACCGGGGCGGCCCGGCGATGCAAGCCGGCTATGGCGCCGAGGCCGCGCGCGCCCGGGTGATCGGGGCGCTGCGCGATCTCGGGCCGGGCCTCGGCGACGTGGCGTTGCGCTGCTGTTGCTACCTTGAGGGGCTGGAACGCGCCGAGAAGAAGATGGGATGGTCCGCGCGATCGGCCAAGATCGTGCTGCGCATCGCGCTGCAACGGCTCAAGCGGCATTACGAGGAACTGGGCGATGCCGGCGGGATGATCGGCTAGGGACTGCCCGCGTCAGACCGATAGCGCCGTGGTCGAGACCACGGTGCGCAATGCGAAGCTCGACTGCATCTTGGCGACGCCGGGCAGGCGCGTGAGATACTGCCGATGGATGCGGGCGAAATCCTCGGTGTCCTCGGCGACGATCTTGAGAATGTAATCGGCGGTCCCGGCGGTCAGGTGGCATTCGAGCAGATCGGGCACGCGCGCGACCGCGGTCTCGAACGCCTCGAGCACCTCGTCGGCCTGCGTGCTGAGGGTGATCTCGACGAAAACCGTCGCCGGGACGCCCATCTTGCGGGTATCCAGAAGCGCGACATAGCCCTTGATATAGCCCTCGGCCTCGAGCCGCTGCACCCGCCGGTGACAGGCCGAGGCCGAGAGGTTCACCGCCTCGGCGAGATCCGCGTTCGAGATCCGGCCGCGTCCTTGCAGCACGCGCAACAACCGGCGATCCATTTCATCCAGCATGACCGCGCACGTTCCTTCCCAGAAAATCACAAATCCTCAAAGTATCTTGCACAGAGTCCCGATTTACGCACAAAGTTTCAATCCCTTTTGCGCGGGTTTTGATCAAAACTAAAGAGAGACATGTGGAGGAGACGACGTCATGAAGATCGGGTGCCTGACTGAGATAAAGCCGCAGGAGTTCCGCGTGGGCGTGACGCCCAATGCCGCGCAAGAGGCCACGGGGCACGGTCACGAGGTGATCGTGCAGGCTGGTGCCGGCGTCGGTGCGGGTTTCGACGATGCAGTCTACGAGGCCGCCGGCGCACGGATCGTCGAAACCGCCGAACAGGTCTTCGCGCAGGCCGACATGATCGTGAAGGTCAAGGAGCCGCAGGCGGCCGAGCGCAAGATGCTGCGGGACGGGCAGATCCTGTTTACTTACCTGCATCTCGCGCCGGATCCGGCGCAGACCCGCGATCTTATCGAGTCGGGCTGTACCGCCATCGCCTACGAGACGGTCACCGATCGCTCGGGCGGGTTGCCGCTGCTCGCGCCGATGTCCGAAGTGGCGGGCCGTCTCGCGCCGCAGGTCGGCGCATGGACGTTGCAGAAATCCAATGGCGGGCGTGGCATGCTGATGGGCGGCGTGCCCGGCGTCGGCCCGGCGCGTGTCATGGTGATCGGCGGCGGTGTCGTCGGCACCCATGCGGCGCGGATCGCCGCGGGCATGGGCGCGGACGTCACCGTGCTCGACCGGTCGCTGCAGAGGCTGCGTTATCTCGACGATGTGTTCGGCGGTCTCTTCAAGACCGGCTATTCCTCGGCCGGGCTGGTGGACGAGTTGCTGCCACTTTCAGACATGGTGATCGGCGCGGTGCTGATCCCGGGGGCGGCTGCGCCCAAGCTGGTGCGCCGCGATCAGTTCGCGGTGATGAAGCCCGGTGCCGTGCTGGTGGACGTGGCGATCGACCAGGGCGGCTGTTTCGAGACCTCGAAGGCGACCACCCACCAGGATCCGATCTACGAGGTCGACGGGATCATGCATTACTGCGTGGCCAACATGCCTGGGGCCGTCGCGCGGACATCGACGCTGGCGCTTGGCAATGCGACCATGCCGTTCATGCTGGCCCTTGCCGACAAGGGGTGGAAGCGGGCCTGCGCCGAGGATCCCAACTTGCTGAAGGGGCTCAACGTGCATGCCGGGCATCTGACCTATGCCGCCGTGGGCGCGGCCCTCGGGATCGAGACGGTGCATCCCGAAGAGTTTCTCTGACGCAGCGTCTGCCCCGGCGCGACGTGCCGGGGCGGGTCTGCGAGCATGTCAGATTTCCGCGATCATCTCGGCCTGCCTGACGATGCCTTCGGCCTGCTTGATCGAGGCGATGTCGACGAGACGGCCCTTGTAGGTGGTCGCCCCCTCGCCGCGGGCCTTGGCCTCTTCCATCGCCGCGAGGATCTCGCGGGCTTCCTCGACGGCGGCGTCCGAGGGCGTGAAGATCTCGTTGGCGAGCGCCACCTGCCTGGGGTGGATCGCCCATTTGCCCACCATGCCGAGCGTGGCCGAGCGCAGCGCCTGTGCGCGGAAGCCGTCATCGTCGCTGAAATCGCCGAACGGCCCGTCGACCGGCAGAAGGCCATGCGTGCGGCAGGCGGCGACGATGGCGCTTTGCGCCCAGTGCCACGGATCGGCCCAGTATTTCGCGCCCTCATGCAGCATGTAGTAGTTTTCCTGCGTGCCGCCGATGCCGGTCGTCGACATGCCCATCGAGGCCGCGAAATCGGCGGCGCCAAGGCTCATGGCCTGCATGCGCGGCGAGGAGGCCGCGATCTCCTCGACATGGGCGATACCGGCGGCGGATTCGATGATCACTTCGAAGCCGATACGCTTCTTGCGGCCCTTCGCGGCCTCGATCGCCGTGACCAGCGCGTCCACCGCGTAGATGTCGCCCGCACAGCCCGCCTTGGGGATCATGATCTGGTCGAGCCGGTCGCTGGTCTGTTCCAGAAGGTCGACGACGTCGCGATACCAGAACGGCGTGTCGAGCCCGTTGATCCGCACCGACAGGCATTTCTTGCCCCAGTCGACATCGTTGATCGCCTGAATGGTGTTGGCGCGAGCACTTTCCTTGTCGGTGGGCGCGACCGAATCCTCGAGGTCGATATTGATCACGTCCGCGGCGCTCGCCGCCATCTTCTCGAAAAGTTTGGTGTTGGAGCCGGGACCGAAAAGCTGACACCGGTTTGGGCGGGCAGGCGGGGCGGGTTGCAGGCGAAAGCTCATCTCGGGGGCGCTCCATCGATTGAAGGGATCGGGTGACTGTCGCGCTTGTGGGTATGAAACTGCACCCGCCTTCGCAAGGTTCTTTCGTGCACCGCAGCATGCGGGCGCCGCGAATGCGTGCAATCCGCCGCGCCATCGGATAGGTATTGCGTGACTGCGGTTGAACCGGGCGGCAAATCGCGGTTCTTTCCGCTCGCAATTCCGCAGCCGCCGCACACGCCGAACAACCGGAGCCGAGCCATGATCGAGACCCCCTATCTGCTGTTCCTGGGCGATGCGCCCGACATGCTGGCCGCGAAGGTCGCCATCGGCATCCGCGACTGGCGGCCCGACAATGCCGTCGGCCAGTTCCGCCTGCCGGGCTGCGGCGCAGATCTGGGCCTGACAGACATGACCCTGGCCGAGGCCAAGGCCGCCGGGGCGAAGACCATGGTGATCGGCGTGGCCAATCGCGGCGGGGTCATTTCCAACGCCTGGAAGAAGGTGCTGGTGACCGCGATGGAAGAGGGGTTCGACCTTGCCGCGGGGCTGCATAACCTGCTGCGCGACGAGCCCGACCTCAAAGCGGTGGCCGAGGCGACGGGGCGAAAACTGCACGATGTGCGCGTCCCGGAAGTCAAGTATCCCATCGCCGACGGCAAGAAACGTAGCGGCAAGCGCTGCCTGCCGGTGGGCACCGATTGCTCTGTCGGCAAGATGTATACCGCGATGGCGATGGAGGGCGAGATGCACGCCCGCGGTCTGAAGGCCACCTTTAGGCCCACCGGGCAGACCGGGATCCTCATCACCGGCGACGGCGTGCCGCTGGATGCTGTGGTGGCGGATTTCATGGCCGGCGCGGTGGAATGGCTGACACCCGACAACGATGCCGATCACTGGGACCTGATCGAGGGTCAGGGCAGCCTTTACCACGTGTCCTATTCCGGCGTGACGCTGGCGCTGGTGCATGGCGGCCAGCCCGATGCGCTGATCCTTTGCCACGAGCCGACGCGCACGCATATGCGGGGCCTGCCCGATTACAGCCTGCCAACACTGGAGCAACTGCGCGACACCGCGCTGCCGCTTGCGCGGATCTCGAACCCCAATTGCCAGGTGGTGGCCGTGGCGGTCAACACGCAGCACATGGACGAAGACACCGCGCGGGCCTACCTTGCCGGGGTCGAAAGCGAGATCGGGCTGCCGGCCACCGATCCCTACCGGTTCGGGGCGAGCAAGCTGGTGGATGCGCTTGCCACGCTCTGATCGGGCGCGGCGCGCGTGGCCGCGTCGGGATGCCTCCGGCGGGAGTATTTTGGGAAAGATGAAGGCGGGGCGAAATGGAAATTTCAGTGACGCGCGACGTGTTCCGGCTGGCGCAGGTGTTTACCATCAGCCGCGGCTCGCGGACCGAGGCGCGCGTGCTGACCGTGCGGATCAGCGAGGGCGGCGTGACGGGATGGGGCGAATGCGTGCCCTATGCGCGCTATGACGAGACGCTCGACAGCGTGACCGCACAGATCGAGGGATTGCCGAAAAAGCTGACGCGCGCGGGGCTTTACGATCTGCTGCCGGCGGGAGCGGCGCGCAACGCGGTCGATTGCGCGTTGTGGGACCTGGCGGCCAAGCAGGCCCGCCGGCGGGTCTGGGAACTGGCCGGATTGGCCGCGCCGGGCCCCGAGATCACCGCCTATACGCTGTCGCTGGATACGCCCGAGGCGATGGAGCTTCAGGCCGCCAAGAACGCACATCGGCCGGTCCTGAAGATCAAGCTGGGCACGCCCGACGACATGCCGCGGCTGGAGGCGGTACGGCGCGGCGCGCCCGAGGCGCGGATCATCGTCGATGCCAACGAGGGCTGGAATGCGGCCGTCTATGCCGACCTCGCGCCGCACCTGCTGCGCCTTGGGGTCGCGCTGGTCGAGCAGCCGCTGCCTGCGGGCGAGGATGACTCGCTGATCGGGATGGACCGCCCGGTGCCGGTCTGCGCCGACGAGTCGTGCCACGACCGCGCCAGCCTGAGGGACCTTCGCGGTAAGTACGACGTGGTCAACATCAAGCTGGACAAGACCGGGGGCCTGACCGAAGCGCTGGCGCTGCGCAACGCCGCAAAGGCGGAAAACTATGCGATCATGGTGGGTTGCATGGTCGGATCAAGCCTTGCGATGGCGCCTGCGACACTCGTGGCGCAGGGGGCGATGGTCACGGATCTTGACGGGCCTTTGCTGTTGGCCGAAGACCGTGGCAACGCTTTGAAATTCGATGCGGCGGGGGTGCATCCGCCCGACGCCGCCTTGTGGGGGTAGCATCATGCGCACTGTTTACGTGAACGGCGAGTACCTGCCGGAGACCGAGGCGCGGGTCTCGATCTTCGACCGGGGGTTCCTGATGGCCGACGGGGTCTACGAGGTGACCAGCGTGCTGGATGGCAAGTTGGTGGATTTCGAGGGGCACCTCGCGCGGCTGGAACGCTCGCTAAACGAGCTTGACATGCGCAAGCCCGATGGCTTCGACAACCTCCTGGAAATCCACCGCGACCTCGTCGCGCGCAACGGGATCGAGGACGGGCTGATCTATCTGCAGGTCACGCGCGGCAGCGATGGCGACCGCGATTTCGTCTTTCCCGACCCCGAGACGACCCCACCGACGCTGGTGCTGTTCACCCAGTCCAAGCCCGGGCTGGCGGATAACCCGGCGGCGAAAAAAGGCATGAAGATCATCAGCATAGACGATCTTCGCTGGGGCCGCCGCGACATCAAGACCGTGCAGCTTCTTTACCCGTCGATGGGCAAGATGATGGCCAGGAAGGCCGGAGCCGACGATGCCTGGATGATCGAGGACGGGCACGTGACCGAGGGCACCAGCAACAACGCCTATATCGTCAAGGGCAACACGATCGTCACCCGGCACCTGAGCCACGAGATCCTGCACGGGATCACCCGCGCCGCCGTGCTGAGCTTTGCCCGCGAGGCGCAGATGCAGGTCGAGGAGCGGCCCTTCACCCTCGACGAGGCCAAGGCCGCGGACGAGGCGTTCGTGACCTCGGCCAGTGCATTCGTGATGCCGGTGGTCGAGATCGACGGGACGGCGCTGGGCGATGGCGCACCCGGGCCGGTGGCCCGCAGATTGCGCGAGATTTACATCGACGAGAGCCGCAAGGCCGCCGTGTAAAGCGTACAGCGTGTACGTTTCGTACGCGCGTTGTGTACGTGTCGCGCAGTTCTGCGCGCCAGCGCACGCGGGGTGAGTGTTCGGGCGCAATTGTGCGCGAAACGGGCAGGGGCCATGTTGGTGTCACGCAACTCAGGAGCCCGCCATGTCCCATGTTCATCCCGCCACTCGCATCGGTCACGTCCATCTCAAGGTCTCGGATCTGGAGCGCGCCATCGCGTTCTATTCCGGCGTGCTGGGATTCGAGGTGCAACAATATTACGCGGGCGGGCAGGCGGCGTTCCTGTCGGCAGGCGGCTATCATCACCATATCGGGCTGAACACGTGGAAGTCGCTTGGCGGCACGCCGCCGCCCAAGGGACATACCGGTCTGTTCCACACCGCGTTTCTCTACCCCGACCGGGCGGCGCTGGCTGATGCGTTGCGGCGTGTACGCGCGGCGGGCATCCCCGTCGAGGGTGCCGCCGATCACGGGGTGAGCGAGGCGGTGTACCTGTCGGACCCGGATCGTAACGGCGTCGAGCTATATAGCGACAAGCCCGAGGCCGAATGGCCCCGCGACGCCGACGGCCGGCTTGCCATGGTGAACGACCCGCTCGACCTCGCAAGCCTTCTGGCCGAGGCACCGCCGCGCGACTGATCGCTCTGGACCCCGCTGCACGACGGGCCTAGTCTGCGCCCGACAGCAGGAAAGGGACGTCATGCCGACGGGGACGAACATCCGCACATATTTCGAAGGCCGGTGGCATGAGGGCGATCTCGCCGTGATGAAGGCCGCCGATCACGGCATGTGGCTGGGCAGCAACGTCTTCGACGGGGCGCGCTACGCGCATGGGATGACCCCGGATCTCGACAGGCATTGCGCGCGGGTCAATGCCTCGGCCGAGGCGCTGATGGTGACGCCGACGGTGGGTGTCGCCGAGATGGTTGAGATCATCCATGCGGGGCTGCGGGCCTATCCCGTCGATGCCGCGGTCTATATCCGGCCGATGTACTGGGCGATCGATGGCGGCATGTCGGCGATCGTGCCCAAGGAGGGCGGCGGCACGGGATTCGCCGTTTGCCTCGAAGAGATCCCGATGGCCGCCGCGGGCGCCACGACGACGCTGTGCCGCACGCAGTTCCGGCGCCCGGTGCTGGCCGATGCCGTGGTCAATGCCAAGGCGGCCTGTCTTTACCCCAACAATGCGCGGATGCTGGCCGAGGCGCGGTCGCGCGGGTTCGGCAACGCGCTGGTCGCGGACGCATTGGGCAACGTGGCCGAGACGGCGACGGCGAATGTCTTTGCGGTGCGGGATGGCGAGGTCTTCACCCCGGTGCCCAACGGCACGTTCCTGGCCGGAATCACCCGCGCGCGGCACATCGCCAACATGCGCGCCGCGGGAATGGTGGTACATGAACGCGTGATGAGCTTTGGCGATTTCGAGGCCGCCGACGAGGTGTTCCTGTCGGGCAACATGATGAAGGTCACGCCGGTCTCGGCATTCGAGGACCGGCAGTACCAGCCCGGGCCGGTGACCGAGCGGGTGCGCGAGATGTACTGGGACTGGGCGCGCTCCGCGGCGAGCCGTGTCGACTGATGTTCCCCACCTGACACATAATGCGCGACGCTTGCCATATACCGGATGCAGGCCCGGCCTCGTCGAGGGAAAACCGAGGTGACGGCCGGGCGCCCAAAGCTGTTTTTGAAGGCCCACATGCTTTTCGTGAGGCACTCCGCGCCCGCGAAGCCTCGCGGATACACCCACTCGCCCCGATGAACTCCGGCAAATGGACTTGGTCGATCTCAAGGTCCACGGATACGCCGGAGGCACGCCCCCGGCACGAACCGGGCGGGTGCGGTATCCGGTGCAACGCTGCCTTTTCACCGTCTCCCCGCGCCTCATCGCACGGGGCTTTCTGGCTGGGGCAGAAAATCGCCCTCACGGACATTGCTTTGGAACTCGACAAGGAACCAGAAGGATCGATCGACCTGTCGACCGAAGCATTGCCGGAGAAGTCGGGTATAGCCGGGTTCGCCCTGGATCCGGGTCAGGTAGCGGCTGAAATGCGCGACCACCTGCGACGAGCCGCGCGGGCCGACGACGGCATAGGGTTCTATCGTGATGATGTCCGGCAAGAGCGTCATGCGACCCTGGATCGCGCGGATATCTTCAGCCGTCAGCTTTTCGAAGGGAACCGGGTCTTCCTCGGGCACACGGGTCACCTTGCCCGGCAGCGCGGTCAGGTTGGCGAGGTGCCATTGCAGGATGTGGCGGTCTTCGAGCAGGAGGTCGGCCTTGGATCTGGACCCGTCCGAAAGCAGATCGATGATCGCGGTCGTCGTGTCGGGGTAGGTGTGGACCAGGCCGTCTTCGAGCGCGCGGGGGTCGCAGCCTGGGCGCCCTTGCGTGAAGCTTTCCCATCCGGGAAGGCGGCGTTCGACCTTGTTGGTGGCCGTACTGGTGGCATCCGACGTGGTGCCGCCGATCACACCGACCCGGCAGCCGGTCTCGTCGAGAAATCCCGGTCCACCCAGCACCGACGTGCCTGTGAGAAACGTGTAGGGGCTGGCCGGAAGCTCGGCCCGCAGCGTCACGGTCGCCGTGGTCGCGCCGCACAGCAGATCGAACGGCGGCGCGTCCGCGGCAAGCATGTCGTAGCGCTCGGCGATCGGCACCTCGACAGGAACGATATTCGGCGGGTCGCCCCGGCAATCGCTTATCACGGTCTCCAGAAAGCCGCGGCAGAGTTCGACCGTGTAGCCGACATGATCCTGCAGCGGCGCGTCGGTTCGAGGCGGTCCGCATTGTCCGAAAGAATCAGACGCGAACCGGTCCTTGTGAAAGGCGAAGGGCGGTGCGTCGCTGCGCAACCCGACCCGGATCGTCGTGCCGCAGAGATCCCTGAAATCGCTCTGAGCCCACGCGTCCGCGCCGGCAAGGGCCAGGAAAACCACCGAATAACATAGTCTTGGAATACCCATCGGGATCGCCTCGTGCTTTCCGACAATTTTGGATAGACGCCGCTACCGCATCGATTGTTTTAGCTAATGTAAACAATAAGTGTTACAAATTAACGATTGGAAAACAATGGTGTTGGAGCACTGCCATGGTGTGGCGATGCCTTTGGATACCGGTTGTCGCGCTTGCCGGCTTCCTGATCTATGTCGGCCGCAGCCCCGAGTGGACGGGAACGCTCTTCACAATGCCGTCGAATGTGCTCGGCTGGACAGGCACGACGTTGCAACAGAGCGTTCAGGACATGTTCCTGACGGGCGCCTGCACGGTCGGGATTTTCCTCTACTTTTATTCGCGGTTCAATGCCTGGCCGCGGTTGGGACAGACGCCCGAGGTCTTTCCCGACCACCAGCCGCGCTTTTTCACGACCTGGATGCGGTACAGTGCCTGGGCCTCGTTCTATGGCGCCCTGATGTCGGCGCTGTTTCTGCTGATCGTCTTCGCCCCCGAATTCGTGACCAAGGTCGTCGTGCTTCTCGAATTCGTGTTTCCGGGCAACCCGCTGCTGACCAAGCTCGGACCCGACATGATGCAGGGCCAGGGGCGCGATCATCTGTGGTTCCTTGGGGCCGGCCTTCTGGTGACCGTATTCTTTGCCAAGTCGGATTTCGAAGGGCAATTGCGCGGCTTCTTCCAGACCCGGGCGATGATCCCCCACGAGGCCGTGCGGATCTTCGCCCAGCTCGAGCGCGATTTCTTCACCAAGCCACTGGTGGACGAGAAGCTTGGCGAGGTTGACCATGCCGAGCTCGAGGGAAGGCTGCGCAGCTTTTTGCGCGATTCCGCGGCCGACCGGCACATGCCGACCTATTACGACTTCGAGCTCGAGGTGCGGCCGGAACAGGCCTTGCAGCGGCGGCTCGAACTCTTGCCGAGGGTCGAGTTCATGCTCTGGCGCCTCAAGCAGCGGGACTTCTCCGCCGAGGTCGATCACGAACTGGTCAACCATGAGGACAAGCTCGAGCAGATCGAGAAATCTCTCGTGCCGCTGCGCGAGACGGTCCTCGGCATCAATGCCCAGCTTGCAATGGCTCTGGAAGGATTGCGGGCCATCGAGGATGCGGCAGCGCAGATCGCCGCCGGGTTTTCAGAGGAGAACCGCCGCGTGGCCGAGGGTCTGGGCGCGTATGCACGGGTGCGCGCCGCCACCGGCCTTCCCGACGGCACCGACCGGGTGCGCGACATTCCCGTGTCCCGGCTCGATGACGTGGCCGAGGCGCTGGACGAGGAACTCGACGCGCTCGGTGGCAGGCTTGCGGCGTTGAACACCTCCGCCTTCGGTGCACTGCAGGAGATCGCGCCCGGGGCGGATGCGGCGCCGGCTGAATCGGTCATCCAGCTGTTCGAGGCGGTGACCGAGCTGCGCAGCCAGCTTCAGTCCTTGCTGGCGGGCCTGACGCCGCTTTGCGGCTTCGGCCTGAAAAGCATCGATGACAGCCTTGCCGAGCGCGAGAAGCTTGTGCGGCTGGTGGCCGGGCAAGTTCTGGGCTTTGCCATCTGCATCGCGCTGGCCGCCTCGCACCAGCCGGATCACAGGTTCTTCGCGCGCCTCGGGCTCTGGCCGCGTTTGGGGTCGGTGCGGCTGCGCACGGACCGGGCAGTCTGGATCGTGGTTATCCAGCTTGGTCTGTACGTGGCGCTGGTGTTCCTGATCCGCTACCTGATGGATGTCGGTTTCATGGAGAAAGTGCAGGAAATATTTCCCGAAAGCGCGTTTCTGGACTGGTACATGACAAGTCTGCGCGACAGCGCGTGGGCGGCGAAATCGATGAACGTGATGATGTGGCTGATCTTTGGCACCTGGTTTATCGCATGGCCGCTTCTGCACGGCTGCTATCACGGCAGCGCGCTTGCCTCGCTGCGGGAACTTCGCGTCGGCGGCGACCGCCCTCGGGACTTTCGCCTGACCGAGGGCATCGTGGCGTATACGTTGATCTGGTCGGTCTCGGTCATCGGCCTGTTCATCCTGTGCACGGCCTTGACCATGCCCGGCAGTTTTTACAACGCCGTGCCGTTTACCATTATTCCCCCGGTCTGGGGGGTGTTGGTGGCCGCGGCGTCGATGCGGGTGTCTCTGCATCTCGAGCCGATCAGGTTCTGGCGCGACGCGCTTTGGAGCCTTTCGGGGACGCTGTTCGCTCTCTGGATCGTGATGCAATGGACGCACTTCGGCGCCGGCGAGGGACCGGATTACACGAAGTGGACGGTATATTTCCTGATCTGCGGCGCCTTGAACCTGTCGATCCTGTTCTCGATCATGGGGTGCTTTTTCACCGCCCCGAGCCGGACCAGGGATCAGAGCGAGCAGGAATCGCGCGGCACCGCGATACCGATCTTTCAACGTTCGCTTCGCGAAGGATCCCAGGCGGCCGAATAGGTGTTGGAAACCCGGTGCCTTTTCACTGACCAGCCGATCCGGCATCAGGAGAGGCAGAGGCGCACCCGGTCTCCCGCGCCAATAATGTGCGAAAATCTCACGCTTGATGGCCGGATGGGGCGGTACGGATCAGGCATGGTTGGCCCGGCCTCCTCGACGCGCCGGGCCGTCGATGCAAGGCAGCGGCCCGAGACATAGTCCACGGCGGTAACGCGGGCTCTTTCCGCGACACTGACCGGCAATTCCGGGAAATCGCATGGACCCCGGACCTGCTTGCGCCGCAGCATCGACCCGCCTTCCGCAAGTCGCTGGCCCTTTCAGCGCCTGCGGGCGCGCTGGGCTTGCAACCGTCCCTCGGGCTTTGCCCGCGACCACGTTGGTCCTGCATGCGATACGCTGCCCGGATCGGTTATCATGTGTCAGCGGGGCAACACCAGCGCCTGCCCGAATCGCGGGTATGCCGCCCGTCCGGCGAATTAGAGGTTGAACTCCGGCCCCGGCCCGGCGTTAAGTGCACGCCAGTTTCGGACACAGCCTGCAGGTCGGACACCCGCGCATGACAGTCGACCAGATCTTCGTTCTCGTGGTGCTGGCGGTGGTCTTCATCTTCTTCATCAGGGAGATATACCCGCCGGAGGTCACCGCGCTCGCCGCCTCGGCGGTGCTGCTGGCCAGCGGCATCATCCAGACGGACGATTTCCTGACGGTCTTCAGCTCGTCCGCGCCGATCACCATCGCGATGATGTTCATCCTGTCGGCGGCGCTGGAACGTACCGGCGTTCTCGAACTGATCGGGGACCTGTTGCGCGAACAGGCGCGCGGGTCCTTCCTGCGCACCATCCTTCTGATGATGTTCGGCTCGATGATCGCCTCGGCGGTGATGAACAACACCCCGGTGGTGATCCTGCTGACGCCGGTGATGATCTCGCTGGCGGGCTCGCTTGGCGTCTCGCCGTCGCGGCTGCTGATCCCGCTTTCGTATTCGGCGATCTTCGGCGGCACGCTGACGCTGGTCGGCACCTCGACCAACATCCTGATGAGCAGCGTGGCGATGGATGCCGGCCAGCCGCCGCTGTCGATGTTCGAGATGACGCTGCCGGGCCTCGTGCTGTGCACGGTCGGCGTGCTCTACATGGTGTTCGCGGGGCGATTCCTGCTGCCCGACCGCTCGTCGCTGGCCTCGACGCTGGGTCAGGAAAGCAAGCGCAAGTTCCTTGCCCGGCTGCTGATTCCGCATGGCTCGCGCTATATCGGCAAGACCCTCGACGAGTTGCCCTTCAACAAGTCCGGCGCGCGCATCCTCGACGTGGTGCGCGGCGAGGTCTCGATGCGCCGCCACCTCAAGACGCTCGAGCTGATGTCCGGCGACCGCGTGGTGATCAAGACCGATACCGGCGAGATCCTCGGGCTGAAGGACGATGGCGAGGTGGAATTCCGCGACATGGACGAAAGCGGGTTCGAGCCGGTGACCGCCGAGCGCACGATCACCATGGAGGCCAGCGTCGGCCCGCATTCGCATCTGCGCGGGCGCCCGATCAAGGATCTGAAGCTGCGCCGCAAGTACGGCGTCTACCTGATGGCGGTGCATCGCCACGAACAGAACATCTCGCGCGACATTCAGGACACGCGGCTGCAATTTGCCGACACGCTGCTTCTCGAGGGCCCGCCCGAGGGGCTGCGCCGGATGATGGACGATGGCGGGATCATCAACCTGACGGCCACCTCCGAACGCCCGGTGCGCCGCGACAAGGCGCCGCTGGCGATCGGGATCATCGTGCTGGTGATGGGGCTGGCCGCGGCCGGCGTGATGCCGATCGCCGGGCTTGCGGTGATCGGGGCGTCGGTGGCGATGCTGACGCGTTGCCTCGACCCAGACGAGGCGTTCGACGCCATCGACTGGCGCATCCTGTTCCTGATCTTCGGCATGCTCGGCCTGAGCATGGGGATGGAGGCGACAGGGGCCGCGCGGGTGCTGGTGGAATCCGTGGTCTACCTCGTCGGCGGCCTCGGCCCGCTGGCGGTGCTGGCGGCGGTCTATGTCATGACCTCGGTGCTGACCGAGATGGTCTCGAACAACGCGGTCGCCGTGCTTGTCGGCCCGATCGCCATCGCCATCGCGCTGGAGCTGGGCTTTGATCCGCGTCCCTTCATCATCGCGGTGATGTTCGCGGCCTCGGCCAGCTTCGCGACCCCGATCGGCTACCAGACCAACACCTTCGTCTACTCGGCCGGGGGCTACAAGTTCCGCGATTTCATCGTGGTGGGCCTGCCGCTCAACCTGCTTTTCGCGGTGGTCGCGGTGCTGGTCATCCCGCTGTTCTTCCCGTTCTGAGGCCGCCCGGCGCGCATGCCGCGCTTTTCGCGGCGCGCGTGATGGCGTAGGACGCATCCGACCCCGGGGAGGCCGCCGATCATGATGCCATCACCTGTCACGCTGTCGCGCGATCTCGTCCTTGTCGGGGGCGGGCACGCGCATGCGCTGGTGCTGCGCATGTGGGTGATGAACCCGCTGCCCGGCGCCCGGCTGACGCTTGTCGACCCGGCCCCGATGGCGCCCTATACGGGCATGCTGCCGGGGCTGGTGGCGGGCCATTACCGCCGCGCCGAGCTCGAGATCGACCTCGTGCGGCTGGCGCGCTTTGCCGGCGCGCGGCTGCTGATCGGTCCGGTCACGCATATCGACGACACCGCCCGCGCGATGACCGTCGCGGGCCATGGCGAGATCGGCTATGACGTGGCCAGTGTCGATATCGGCATCCATTCGCGCATGCCCGATCTGCCGGGATTTTCCGAACACGGAACGGCGGCCAAGCCGCTCGGGCCCTTCGCGGCCCGTTGGGACGGGTTCGTGGCGCGGGTCGCGGCGGGCGAAGCCGCGCCGCAGGCGGCGGTGATCGGCGGCGGTGTGGCGGGGATAGAGCTTGCGATGGCCATGGCCCACCGGCTGCGCGGTGCCGGGCAGGACGCGGGCGCGGTCGCGGTCACGCTGATCGAGCGGGCCGCGCGGATCGCCCCCGAGATGCCGTCGGCCCGGCCGCGCCTGCTGCGCGCGCTCGATCAGATGGGCGTGCGCGTGCTGACAGAAACAGAGGTGACGCGCATCACCGGGGCCGGGGTCGATCTGGCCGATCACAGCCATGTGCCCGCCGGGTTCATCGCCGGGGCCGCCGGGGCGCGGGCGCATCCGTGGATCGCCGAAAGCGGCCTGCCGGTGACGGATCGGGGTTTCCTGCGCGTCGGCCACGACCTGCGGGTGCGCGGCAGCGAGACGCTGTTCGCCGCCGGCGATTGCGCGCATCTCGACCTCGCGCCGCGGCCCAAGGCCGGGGTGTTCGCGGTCCGCGCCGCGCCGGTGCTGCGCGACAACCTGCGCGCGGCGCTGTCGGGCCGACGGCTGCGCGCCTTTCAGCCGCAGCGCCATTACCTCAAGCTGGTCTCGCTGGGGGGCAAGTCCGCGCTGGCCGAGCGGGCAGGGGTGGCGGTGGCCGCGCCGCTGCTCTGGCGCTGGAAGGACCGGATCGACCGGCGGTTCATGGCGCAGTTCAACCCGTTGCCCGAGATGCAGGCGCCCAAGCGCCGAGGCCCCGCCGCGCTGGACGAGGCGGCCGGCGATGATCCGCTTTGCGGCGGCTGCGGAAGCAAGGTGGCGCCCTCGGTACTGGCGGGAACGCTGGCCGCCGAGCGGCACGGCACCCGGCCCGACATCCTGTCCGGACCGGGCGATGACGCGGCGCTGCTGGGGATGGGCGGCGTGCGGCAGGTGCTGACCACAGATCACCTGCGCGCCTTCACCCTCGATCATGGGCGCATGGCGCGGATCACCGCGCTGCACGCGCTTGGCGATATCTGGGCCATGGGCGCGCGCCCGCAGGCCGCGCTTGTCTCGATCACCCTGCCGCGCATGTCGGAACCGTTGCAGGCCCGAACCATGGCCGAGATCATGGCGCAGGCCGGCGCCGCGCTGCGCGAGGCCGGGGCCGAGATCGTCGGCGGGCATTCCAGCATGGGCGCCGAGCTGAGCATCGGCTTCACCCTGACCGGGCTGCTGGACGGGCCGGCGATCACCACCGGCGGGGCGCGCGCGGGCGATGCGCTGATCCTGACGCGGCCGATCGGGTCGGGCACGCTTCTGGCGGCGGAGATGCGCGGGCTGGCGCAGGGCGGCGATGTGGCCGCGCTGCTTACGGTGCTGGCACAGCCGCAAGGCGACGCGGCGCAGATCCTTGAAGGTGCCCATGCGATGACGGACGTGACCGGCTTCGGTCTGGCCGGGCACCTCGCGGCAATCTGCCGCGCCTCGGGCGTGGGGGCCGAGATTTCGCCCGCCGTCGTGCCGGTCTTTGCGGGGGCCGAGGCGCTGGCGGCGCAGGCCGTCCGCTCGACCGTGTGGGCCGCCAACCGCCGGGCGTCGCCGGTGATTGGTGCCGGGGATGACCCGCGGGCCTCGCTGCTGCACGACCCGCAAACCGCGGGCGGACTGCTGGCGGCGGTCGCGCCCGGGACGGCGCACCCGCGGGTTGCCGCGCTGCGCGCCGCCGGGCACGAGGCGGCGATCATCGGCACCGTCACCGACGGCCCGGCAGAGATCCGGCTGGTCTAGCCCTGCTCGGCGATCAGCCGGCGCGCGGTTGCCGCAAGCGTCATGTCGGCGAGGTCCGGCAGGTCCAGCACGGGGCGGTCATGCCGCGTCGCCATCCGGGTGTAGCGCGGGTCGTAATGTTGCACTATCAGCGCCTCGACCAGCGCCGCATGATCGCCCCTTGCGGCCATGTCGCGCCACTTTGCCACCGCCTCGTGCCCGTGAAAGCGTACCAGGCGGTCGAGGATCGCCTCGATCTGCGCCTGGTCGGTGCAGAGATCGGCATATTCCGTCATCAGGTGCCCGACGCGGGCGCCGAGCGGCGCGGCGATCCGTACCGCCGGCGCCGCCTTCATCGCCACGGCGAGGGCCGGCGGCAGGTTGATGCGGCCGATGCGGGTGCTTTCGGCCTCGACGAAGACCGGCCGCGCGGGATCAAGCCGCGTGACATGAGCGGCCAGCCGGCTTTCGAACCATTTCTGCGACGGCTGCGGGCGGTCCATCGAGCCGAAGACCGACCCGCGATGCGCCGCGAGATCCTCGAGGTCGAGGATCTGCGCGCCCTGATGCGCCAGATGGCCCAGCAGCCGCGTCTTGGCGGTGCCGGTGCCGCCGTCGATCAGCACCATCGGGGCCGGGAATTCGCTGTCGTAAAGCACGCCCGCGACCAGCCGGCGATAGCTGCGATAGCCGCCGGCGATGGTGTCGGCCCGCCAGCCGATCTGTTGCAGGATGCCGGTGAACGACCCTGACCGCTGCCCGCCGCGCCAGCAATAGACCAGCGGCCTGTAGCCGCCACCCCGATCCGCAAGCGCGCCTTCGAGATGCCGCGCGGCGTTGCGCGCCACCAGCGCGGCCCCGACCTTGCGCGCGAGAAAGCGGTCCTGCTGCACGTAGATCGTGCCGACGCGGGCGCGTTCGGCGTCCGACAGGACCGGCAGGTTGATCGCGCCGGGCAGGTGATCCTCGGCATATTCGGCAGGAGAGCGCACATCGATGATCTCGTCGAAGGGCAGCGCGCCGAGGTCGCCGAGGGTCGTGAGGGTCATGGGCATGATCTGGCGCGCGGGTCCTGTTGTCGCTATGGCCCGCGTGCATGCGGGGCGGGCGGGCGGAGATCAAGCGCTTTCGCGCGCGCCCCGCCGGGTCACATCGCCTTGCGCAACCCCATGACTCGGGCGCGCGCGCGCGGATCGTTGTCGAACAGCGCCGCAAGCTGTTCGGTCATCGCGCCCGCAAGCTGATCGGCGTCGGTGATGGTCACCGCCCGGTCATAGTAGCGCGTCACGTCATGGCCGATGCCGATGGCCAGCAATTCGACCTGTTTGCGCCGCTCGACCATGGCGATCACGTCGCGCAGGTGCTTTTCCAGGTAGTTGGCCGGGTTCACCGACAGCGTGCTGTCATCGACCGGCGCGCCGTCGGAGATCACCATCAGGATCTTGCGCGCCTCCTTGCGGGCGACCGTGCGCCGGTGCGCCCATTCCAGCGCCTCGCCGTCGATGTTTTCCTTCAGCAGGCCTTCCTTCATCATCAGCCCGAGATTGTCGCGGCTGCGCCGCATCGGCGTGTCGGCGGACTTGTAGATGATGTGGCGCAGGTCGTTGAGACGCCCCGGCAGTTGCGGCCGCCCCTCGGCCAGCCATTTCTCGCGGCTTTGCCCGCCCTTCCACGCGCGGGTGGTGAAGCCGAGGATCTCGACCTTGACCGAGCACCGTTCGAGCGTGCGCGCCAGCACGTCGGCGCAGACCGCGGCGATCGAGATGGGCCGCCCCCGCATCGAGCCGGAATTGTCCAGCAGCAGCGTGACCACGGTGTCGCGGAACTCGGTATCCTTTTCCACCTTGAAGCTGAGCGGCGTGGTCGGATTGGCGACCACCCGCGCCAGCCGCCCGGCGTCGAGGATGCCTTCCTCGCGGTCGAATTCCCAACTGCGGTTCTGCTGCGCCTGCAGCCGCCGCTGCAGCTTGTTGGCCAGCCGCGACACGGCGCCCTTCAGCGGGTCGAGCTGCTGGTCGAGATAGGCGCGCAGGCGCTCCAGCTCGATCGGCTCTGCGAGGTTCTCGGCGCGGATCTCTTCGTCGTGGGTGCTGTCGAACACCCGGTAGGTGGGATCGGCGTCCGACACGGGCTGCGGGGTAGGCGGCTCCAGCGGGGCCTCGCCCTCGGGCAGCTCGGTTTCCTCGTCCATCTCCTCGTCGGCGAGGTCGTCCATGCTGACCTGCGACTGAGCCGCGTCCTGCTGTTCGTCCTGGCTGCGTTCCGGATCGGCGTCGGCCTCGTCTTCCTGGCTGTCGTCGTCGCCGCTGCTGTCGGGCTCCTGCTGCTCGTCGCCGGTATCCTCGGCGTCGTCGTCGGTGTCCTCGTCGGGGCTGTCAGGATCGTCGCCCAGCTGGTCGCCGTAGCCCAGATCCTCGATGATGCGGCGGGCGAACTTGGCAAACGCCGTCTGATCGGCCAGCGTGTCCTGCAGATCCTCCAGCGTACCGCCGGCCTGCTTCTCGATGAAGCCGCGCCACAGCTCCATCACGTTACGCGCGCCGGCGGGCATGTCGCGCCCGGTCGCGAGATGGCGGATGAGATAGCCCGCGGCGGCGGGCAGGGGCGCGTCGGCCGCGGCGGTGATCTGGTCGTACCCCGCGCGGCTGGCATCCTGCGCGATGCGGGCGTCGATATTGGTGGCGGTGCCGGGCATCTCGCGCGCGCCCACGGCCTCGCAGCGGGCGGTCTCCATCGCCTCGTACAGCTCGCGCGCCATGTCGCCGGGCGGGCTGTAGCGGGCATGCAGGCCGGCATCGTGAAACTTGTGGCGCAGCGCCAGCGCATCGGCGGTGCCGCGCGCGATCAGCACCTCCTCGGGCGACATCCGGCGCGAGATCTGCGGCAGCCGCATCGCGTCGCCGGAAACCCCGCTGGGATCGACCGAATAGCTGACCGAGAGATCGGAATCGTCGGCCATCACCTTGGTCGCGTTGGCCAGCGCCTTCTTGAACGGATCGGCCGGGTTGTCGGTGGGTTTGTTCATTGCAGGCCCCCTGCGCCAGCGAGACTACCGCACCGTGACGTTCACGGCGCTTTCGGGCAGTTCCTCGTCAAAGCAGCGCTGGTAGAATTCGGCGACGGTCTGACGCTCCAGCTCGTCGCACTTGTTGAGGAAGGTCAACCGGAAGGCATAGCCCACGTCGCGGAAGATCTGCGCGTTCTCGGCCCAGGCGATGACCGTGCGCGGGCTCATAACCGTTGACAACTCGCCGTTCATGAAGGCAGTGCGCGACAGGTCCGCGACGGTCACCATGCGGCTGACGGTCTTGCGCCCCTCGGCGGTGTTGTAATGCGGGTTCTTCGACAGCACGATCGCCGTTTCCGCGTCATGGCTGAGGTAGTTCAGCGTCGCCACGAGGCTCCAGCGGTCCATCTGGCCCTGGTTGATCTGCTGGGTGCCGTGATACAGCCCGGTCGTGTCGCCGAGACCCACGGTGTTGGCAGTCGCGAACAGCCGGAAATAGGGGTTGGGCGTGATCACCTCGTTCTGGTCCAGCAGCGTCAGCTTGCCGTCGGCCTCGAGCACGCGCTGGATGACGAACATCACGTCCGCGCGCCCCGCATCGTATTCGTCAAAGACAATCGCGGTGGGGTTGCGCAGCGCCCAGGGCAGGATGCCCTCGTGGAACTCGGTCACCTGCACGCCTTCGCGCAGCTTGATCGCGTCCTTGCCGATCAGGTCGATGCGGCTGATATGGCTGTCGAGATTGACCCGCACGCAGGGCCAGTTGAGCCGGGCGGCGACCTGCTCGATATGGGTGGACTTGCCGGTGCCGTGATAGCCCTGGATCATCACGCGGCGGTTATGCGAGAATCCGGCCAAGATGGCGAGTGTCGTGTCGGGATCGAACTTGTAGGTGGGATCGAACTCGGGCACGCGCTCGGACGGCTCCGAGAATCCTTTAACGACCATGTTGCTGTCGATGCCGAACGTGTCGCGGACCGAGACCTCCTCGGTCGGTTTCGCGTTGATGTCCATCGTGCCGTCAGCCATGTCGCCGGTCCTTCATTCGGGTCGTTTGTGCAGTCGCGTGTTGCAACATATCGCGCGGAAGGGCAAGGGGAAGGCGCAATATCGGCCCGGCCCCAGGACGGATCGAGGGCGGATCGCGACTGGTCACGCGGGTTTCGCGTGATATGCTGGCATCCGCGGAACGCGTAATGAGGTCATCGTGACACGCAGCGATATCGAGGATCTGATCCTGCGTGTCGGCCAGGGAAACCGGGCCGCATTCCAGACGCTTTACGACGCCACCTCGGCGAAACTATTCGGCATCGCCTTGCGTGTCTTGAATGACCGCGCCGAGGCCGAGGACGTGATGCAGGAGGTTTACGTCAAGGTCTGGCACAACGCGTCCCGCTACAAGGTCAACGGTCTCAGCCCGATGACATGGCTGATCACCATCATGCGCAATACCGCGGTGGACCGCCTGCGCAAGCGGCGCCGCGCCGGAGAGCAGGCCGAGATCGACGATCGTGCGGCCGATCCCGGCATCGGCCCCGAGGATGCGACGATCGCCGCGTCAGAGCGCAGCCGCCTCGTGGCGTGTTTCGGCGAATTGCCCGGCGACCGGGCAGAGGCCGTGCGCCGTGCCTATCTGGAGGGCGAGACCTACGCGGATCTCGCGGCCCGTTTCGACGTGCCGCTCAACACGATGCGAACCTGGCTGCGCCGCAGCCTGCTCGCGCTCAAGGAGTGTCTGACGCGATGAGCGATCAGGATCAGCCGGATCGGGACGACGACCGCGTCCTTG
The DNA here is from genome assembly GCF_037083785.1 of Roseovarius sp. D22-M7. NCBI lineage: Bacteria > Pseudomonadati > Pseudomonadota > Alphaproteobacteria > Rhodobacterales > Roseobacteraceae > Roseovarius > Roseovarius sp. D22-M7. The sequence goes on along the minus strand of NZ_JBAPKY010000016.1, from coordinate 48,750 downwards.
CGGGGGAATATACCCTCGGGCTGCTCTCGGCCGACGAGGCGGCGGCGTTCGAGGCGCGCCTCAACCGCGAGCCGGAACTGCGCGCGCTCTACGCGCAATGGGCCGAGGATCTGACCGGCCTTGCCGATGACGCGCCCGCGCAGGCGCCCCCCGCGCATGTCTGGCGCGGGATCGAGGCCGGTCTCTTCGCGACAGAGGCGCGGCGGCCGTGGCACCTGCGGCTTCTGCTCTGGGGCGGCGGCGTTGCGGCCGCCGCGGCGGCCGTGCTCGTCATCGGGTTTGCCGGTCTTTTCGAGCGCGCGCCGCTGCCGCCCGGGGATGCGCCCTATGTCGCCGAACTCTCGGCCGAGGATCGCGACCTCGTGGTGCAGGCGGTCTATGACGACGCCACGGGGCGGCTTTTCGTCGAGCGGGCGGCGGGCGATGCCGCCCCGGGCCGCGCGCTGGAGTTGTGGCTGATCGCCGGCGAGGATGCGCCGGTCTCGCTCGGGGTGCTGCCGCCGGACCGCCGCGCCGTGCTGCGCGTGCCCGACACGCTGCGCGACCGGTTCGCGGGATCGACGCTGGCAATCTCGGACGAGCCCGAGGGCGGATCGCCCACCGGTGCGCCCACCGGCGATATCCTCGCGGTCGGACAGGTCCGCGACGTCTGAGCCGAAAAAAAGTCTGAAACTCTTTCGCACCGGCGTGCGTGTCTGCGTGTGACCTGCGGCCGAACGGGCCGCGGGCATCCGTTCAACCGAGGAGACAACACATGACACGCACCAAGATGTATTTCGCGTCGAGCGCCCTGGCGATCGCGGCGACCGGCGCGCTGGCCGTCAGCGCGACGATGGCCGTCGCGGCGATGGACAACCCGATGGTCGGCGGCGCCGAGATGTCGCCGCAGAAGAACATCATCGAGAACGCGGTCAATTCCGCCGATCACGAAACGCTGGTCGCCGCCGTGAAGGCGGCGGGCCTTGTCGAGACGCTGTCGGGCGAGGGGCCGTTCACCGTCTTCGCCCCGACCGACGCGGCCTTCGGCATGCTGCGCGAGGGCGCGGTCGAGAAACTGCTCGAACCCGGCGCGCGCGATCAGCTGACGCAGATCCTGACCTGCCACGTCGTGGGCGCCGATGCGATGGCGATGGCGATCAAGGGCATGATCGACGATGATGGCGGCATGCATATCGTGCCGACGCTTGGCGGCTGCGAGTTGAAGGCGACCTATGAAGGCGACAGCATCATGCTCGGGGACGAGCGCGGTCGCATGATCACCGTCACCATCGCCGACGTGAAACAGTCCAACGGCGTGATCCACGTCGTCGACCGGGTGATCCTGCCGCCGAAGCCCGAATGAATTTAGCCAGTTGACTTGGTTCAGAGTAGACGGGGCGGTGCCATGCGCCGCCCCGTTCCTTTCTGCGCCGTGCCCTAGCTTCGCCCGCGTTTCTCGAACCTTGGCAGCATCGCGGAAAAGTCGCGGCCGGTGCCGCCTTCGTTCTCGACGAATTGCGCGTAAAGCTCGCGCGCCGCGCGCCCCAGCGGCGTGTCGGCATCCGCCGTCTCGGCCGCCTGCTGGGCCAGCGTCAGATCCTTCAGCATCAGTTCGGCGGCGAAGCCGGGCGTGTAGTCGTTGTCGGCGGGCGATTTCGGGCCGATCCCCGGCGCCGGGCAATAGGTGTTCATCGACCATGACGACCCCGACGAGGTCGAGACGACATCGAACATCGCCTGCCGGTCGAGGCCCAGCTTGTCGGCCAGCGCGAACGCCTCGCAGGTGACGATCATCGTCGCCCCGAGGATCATGTTGTTGCAGATCTTGGCCGATTGCCCGTTGCCGGCCGGGCCACAATGAACTGCCTTTTGTCCCATGATATCAAAGAGGTCTCGGGCGGTCTTGAACCCCGCCTCGTCGCCGCCGACCATGAATGTCAGGGTGCCGGCCGATGCCCCACCGACGCCGCCCGAGACCGGCGCGTCGAGGGCCGACAACCCGGCCTCTTGGGCTTGCGCGGCGACGTCGCGCGCGCTGTCCACGTCCACGGTCGAGCAATCCAGCAGCACGGCGCCCGCCTCCATGGCCGGGATCACCTCGGCGGCCACCGCGCGCAGGATCTTGCCGTTGGGCAGCATGGTGATGACCACCTGCGCACCGCGCGCGGCCTCGGCGGCACTTGACGCGACAGTCACACCTTCGACCTCGACCCCGGCAGTGTCGAACCCGGTCACGTCATGCCCCGCCTTGGCAAGGTTGGCGGCCATGGGCGCGCCCATGTTGCCCAGCCCGATGAACCCGAACTTCATGTCGTCTCCTCCTCCTCGAATGTCGGTATGCCGGCATCAAGCGGCGCCAGCATCTCTGACACCGCCGCGTCGGGCAGCCTGTCGGGATCGTGCTGCCAGGCTGGATTGCGATCCTTGTCGATGATCGCGGCGCGCACGCCTTCCAGAAAATCGCCCTGCTCCATGGACCGGTAGGTATAGCGGTATTCCAGCCCGAGCGCGCGGCGGATGCCCGCCCCCTCGTTGCGCAAGGTCCGGATCATCTCTATCGTGCAAGCCATTGAAAGCGGGGAGTTTCGCTGCATCGCCCCCAGTGTGTCGCGGGCAAACCCGTCATCCTCGCCTTGAAGCGATGCGATGATGTCGCGCAATGTCACTGCGCCGAAATGCGCCCCGATCCTCTGCGTGTGCGACCGCAGATCAGCCTCGGGCGCCGATGAGGCGTGCCGCGCGATAAGATCCGTATCGCCCGTCTCTGTCAGCTCCGCGGTCAGCTTGCCCCAGCCCTCTTGCGGCACGTAAGTGTCGGCAAAGCCGCAATGGATCGCGTCGCCGGGCCCCATGCGCGTTCCGGTGGTGCCCAGATATTCGCCCAGCAGTCCCGGCGCGCGGGCCAGCAACAGCGAGCCGCCCACATCCGGCACAAGGCCGATGCTGCATTCCGGCATGGCGATCCGCGTGCTGTCGCAGACGATCCGGTGCGATCCGTGACAGGAAATGCCCACGCCGCCCCCCATCACGAAGCCCTGCATCAGCGCGACAAAGGGCTTGGGGTATTCCGCGATCTTCGCGTTGAGGCGGTATTCATCGGCCCAGAAGCGGCGCGCGAAGGCGTAATCGCCGGCGCGCGCGGTCTCGTAAAGCTGCTGCACATCGCCGCCCGCGCAGAACGCCTTGTCGCCCTCCGCGTCGATCAGCACGAGGCTGACCGCGTCGTCGTCGCGCCACGCGTCGAGGGCGCGCTCGATCTCGAGGCACATCTCGTAGGACAGCGCGTTCAGCGCCTTGGGCCGGGTCAGCGTGATGCGGCCGGCGCGCCCCTCGGTGCGGATGTGGATCTGATCGCTCATGTCCCGGCCAGCATCTGCCGCGCGACGATCAGGCGCATGATCTCGTTGGTGCCTTCAAGGATCTCGTGCACGCGGAGGTCGCGGACCAGTTTCTCGATCCCGTAATCGGCAAGGTAGCCGTACCCTCCATGCAGTTGCAGGCACTGGTTGACGACCTCGCTGCCGGTCTCGGTCACGCGCTTTTTCGCCATCGCGCAGAACTTGGGCGCGTCGGGGGCGCCGTTGTCGAGCTTCCACGCCGCCTGGCGCAGGAAGGTGCGCGCCGCCTGCAGGTCGATCTCCATGTCGGCAAGGCGGAATTGCAGGCCCTGGAACTGGTCGATGGACTGCCCGAAGGCCTTGCGCTCGGCCATGTATTTCAGGGTCATGTCCAGAGCCTGCTGTGCGGCCCCCAGCGAGCAGGCGGCGATGTTCAGCCGCCCGCCATCGAGGCCGTTCATGGCGTAGGAAAACCCCTTGCCCTCTTCGCCGATCAGGTTTCCGGCGGCGATCTTGCACTCGTCGAACTGCACCTGACGCGTCGGTTGGCTGCGCCAGCCCATCTTCTCCTCGAGCCCGCCGAAGCTGAGGCCGGGCGTGCCGTCCTCGACATAGACGGTCGAGATGCCGCGATAGCCGGCCTCGCCGGTGCGGACCATCACGAGGTAGGCGTCGGAATATCCGCCGCCCGAGATGAACGCCTTGGTGCCGTTGAGGGTGTAGCCTTCATTGGTGCGCTCGGCCCGGGTCTTGAGCGCCGCGGCGTCCGAGCCCGACCCGGGTTCGGTCAGGCAGTAGGACAGCACGGTCTCCATCGTCAGGGCGCCTGGCAGCACGCGTGCCTTCAACGCGTCATCGGCGAAATTGTCGATCATCTTGGCGCACATGTTGTGGATCGACAGGAAGGCGGCGACCGACGGGCAGGCCATCGACAGGGCCTCGAAGACCAGCGTCGCATCGAGCCGCGACAGCCCCGCGCCGCCCGACTCCTCGCTGACATAGAGCCCGCCGAACCCGAGCGCCGCGATCTCGGGCCAAAGCTCCTTGGGGATCGTGCCGGTGCGTTCCCAGTCGCGCGCATGCGGCGCGATGCGGTCCTGACCGAAGCTGCGGGCCATGTCGAAGATGGCCGTCTGTTCTTCAGAGAGGTCGAAATCCATGGCCGGCTCCTGCTGTTTGCGTTGCCGGATTTACAGGGTCTCGGGCCGAAAATTGCAAGCCCGTTTTACGCTGCATCGCAGCGGGCGCGGCGGACCGGGTCTGGGCTGACTTGAGCCCGCTACAGACGGCGACCGCGACGCGCGGCGGTTCATGATGTGTGAAATAGCAAGGGGCCGGGGGGCTGTCGCCCGCCCGGCATCGATCTTAGCTGAACCGGTTCCACGCCGATTTCATCGCTTCGGCCATGTTGTCCCAGGCCTTGTCGGCGCCCTTCTTGAAATCTTCCCATGCCTCGAGGCTGGAGGCCTGAACCTTCTCGTATTCCTTCTGCATCTCGTCCCGCTTTTCGCGCAGGTTGTCGATTTCTTCCTGGTACTTCGCCTGCATGTCCGCGGACGCCTCTTTCGATTGCGCCTTGAGCTTGTCCATCTCGGCCTGCCACTGGTCGAGCTGGGCCTGCATCTTCTCCTGATAGGTTTTCTTGTCCATGACGCGTCCTCCTTTTTGTCGATAAACACGGTTTCGCTTGTACCATCGCAGATATGAAGCCGTCGCGACAATGAAAAGAGGCAGGCGATGTTTCGCCTGCCCCGTGCCGTGTCCCCGGCCTTGTGTCCGCGTCAGGAGATCAAGCGAACTTCTTGATCTCGCCGGATTTCAGCCGGCCAGCATAGCTTTCCAGCTCGCGCTTGACGATAGGCATCAGCGCGTAGAGCCCGATGATGTTGACCACCGCCATCGCGAAGATCGCCGCATCCGAGAAGTCGATCACCGGACCCAGCTGCGAGGCCGCCCCGATCACCACGAAGATGCAGAATATCACCTTGAAAACAAGCTCTTTCGTCTCGCCTTCGCCGAAGAGGTAGGTCCAGGCCTTGAGGCCGTAATAGGACCAGGTGATCATCGTCGAGAAGGCGAAAAGCACCACGGCGAGGGCCAGGACATACGGGAACCAGCTGATCTTGCTGCCGAAGGCCGCCGAGGTCAGCCCGACACCCGAAGTGTCGCCGACGGTACGGACTGCCGTGCCCGCATCGTTGAGCAGATACATTCCGGTCAAAGGATCGCTCACCAGTTGCTGGGTGATGATGATCACCAGCGCGGTCATGGTGCAGACGATGACGGTGTCGATGAACGGCTCCAGCAGGGCGACATAGCCCTCGGTGATCGGCTCTTTCGTGCGGACCGCCGAATGCGCGATCGCCGCGGATCCGACGCCGGCCTCGTTCGAGAATGCCGCCCGCTTGAACCCCTGGATCAGCGCGCCGACGAAGCCGCCCGCGACCCCCAGACCGGTGAAGGCCCCCTCGAAGATCTGCCCGAAGGCCCAGCCGATGAGGTCGTAATTCATCGCGATGATGATCAGCGCGGTGCCCACGTAAAGAATGCCCATGAACGGCACGACCTTTTCGGTCACGCGCGCGATCGACTTGATCCCGCCGATGATGACCGCAAAGACCAGCCCCGCGAAGACCAGCCCGGTGATCCAGCCCGGGTACTCGCCCAGAACGCCGCTGATCTGCTGATGCGCCTGATTGGCCTGGAACATGTTGCCGCCGCCGAGCGCGCCGAGGATGCAGAAGATCGAGAACAGCACGGCAAGGATCTTGCCACCCGGCAGCCCGCGTTCGGTGAAGCCCTTGGTCAGGTAATACATCGGCCCGCCCGAGACGCGGCCGTCCGCGTACTCGTTGCGGTATTTCACGCCAAGCGTGCATTCGGTGAATTTCGTCGCCATGCCCATCAGGCCCGCGAGGATCATCCAGAATGTCGCCCCGGGTCCGCCGATGCCGATGGCGACCGCCACCCCGGCGATATTGCCCAGCCCGACCGTGCCCGACAGCGCCGTGGCCAGCGCCTGGAAATGGCTGACCTCGCCGGCATCGTTGGGATCGGAATAGTCACCCTTGACCAGCGCGATGGCATGGCCGATCACGCGAAACTGGATGAACCCGAAATAGACGGTGAACACCACCGCCCCGATCACCAGCCAGCCGACGATCCACGGAAACGCCGTGCCGGGAAAGTTCGAGAAGATGAGGCTCACGAACCAGCCGGTCGAGTCCGCGAAGATCTGGTTCACCTTGTCGTCGAGCGACATGGCCTGTTCCTGGGCACGGGCGGCCGAGGCGGCGATCATCGTCGCCATGACGGCGAGACCCGCGAGCACTGAAGAATATTTCATGCGTTTATTCCCTGTTGTTACTGTTCTGTCACGGCACGATGGTGCAGGGGACCGGTGCCGTCTGTACGAGCGCGCCGGCCACGGATCCGAATACCCGCGCGCCAAGGGGCGATTGTCCGTCGCGTCCGATGATGATCTGGACCGCGTCCTTCTCCTTGGCGATGCGGCCGAGGATGTCAGGCGTCTTGCCGTAGCGGATCTCGGTCTCCACCGCGATGCCGGCATCTTCGAGTTCGGCCACGACCGTGGAGGTGATGGCCTTTCGCGCGCGCTCCAGCTCTTCGCGGCGGCGCTTGTGGCGCTCTTCCAGCTCTTCCGGTGTCAGGAACGAGTAGGGCGACCATTCCAGCACATGCGCCAGCACGATGGTGCCGCCCTGCCTGCGCACGCTTTCCACCGCGAATTCCAGCGCGCGTCGCGCCGGCACGCTGCCGTCGAACCCGACGACAAATTTTCCAGACATGACTGTTCTCCCTCGTTGTTTCCTTGATCGGGCTGATCGGGGTCGAGTCATTATCTTGCCCGATGCGCAACGCTAGCAGACGAAAAGGATTCGATTGTCCTAAAAATCGCGGTTTTGCCCCTCATTTGCGTTTTATTTGACCAGCATTGTGACCGGAACGCGATTTCACGGGCATTCGTGGCCGACCGCAGACCTGGCTTCGCGCATTTTCAGCGGCGGACGGGCCTAGGGCCGGCGCAGCCATGCATCCTGCGCGACATCGCCGAATTGCGGCCGGAAATAGGCGACCATGCGCCCCTCGGGCGGGGCGCTGGCCCCTTCCTGCCACGGGGCCACACCGTGCAGCGCGAGGCGGTGCACCAGGCAGGCCGTGCCGGGCGGTCCGTGCACGGTGACACGCGGACAAGTTGCGAACACCTCGCGGCGGGCGGCGCGGTAGACATCGGTCACGTCGATGTCGCCCCAGTCGCTTGGATCGAGGCCGCCAAGCGCCGTCTCGAAGGCGTCGCGCATGATGTGGTGACTGCCCTCCCAGACGACCATCGGGGCGGCACCCGCGCCGGTCTCGGTCAGCGGCAGCCCGAGGATATAGGCGTGGCGTTCGCGCAGCATCCGGCGGCGGTCGGCACCGACCGGCAGCAACCCGTCGACATGCGCGGCGCAGCGGTTCAGCCGGTAGCGGAACGCCGCGTCGCTCTCGCCCGCGCGGGGCTTCGGGTAGCCCGGATAGGTGACCGAGACCTGGCCGGGATGCAGCGGCAGCGCCCCGTAAAGGTCGCGCGCCGCGTCGGTCGCGGCACACTCCAGCGGTGCCGAAGCACCGACCCGGCCACGGGAATCGTTGGGCAGGGTGTCGACGCCGACGAACCACGTGCCCTCGCATTGCAGCCATTGCGCGCGCTGGGCCGGATCCGCGATGCGCGCGAGGGCTGCACTGCGCGCCTCGGCCGCCCAGTCCCGAAGCGCGGCTTCTGCCGGGAAGTGCGCCCAGCCCGTCCGTACCAGATCCGCTACCATCCGACCGCCTTGCGCAGCATGTTGAGCGCGACCAGAGTGATGAAGACCGCGAACACCCGTTTCAGCGGTCTGGGGTCCATCGCATGGGCCAGCCGCACGCCCCAGGGCGCGGTGATCAGCGTCATCGCGACGATCACGCCGAAGGCCACCAGGTTGACCGCACCGAAGGTCAGCGGCGGGCGGTTTTCCGGCGCGATCCCGACGAACAGGAAGCCCGCCACCGACGGCACGGCGATGGTCAGGCCGAACCCCGCAGCGGTGGCCACGGCGCGGTGGATGGGCACGCCGTAAAGGCCCATCAGCGGCACGCCGAAAATGGCACCGCCGATGCCCATCAGCACCGAAAGAAAACCGATCACCGCTGACAGGACCCCGCGCAGCGGCCCCATGGGCATCGTCAGCCCGAGCCGCCAGTCGGCACGGCCGAACCCGATATAGAGCCCGAGGATCACGCCGAGCCCGCCGAATATCGCCTGCAGCGTGGTCGAGCGCAGGCTGGCCGCCACCACCACGCCGAGGATCGCGCCAAGGGCGATGCCCGGCGCCCATCCGCGCAGCACCGCCCAGTCGACGGTTCCGCGGCGATGATGGCTCAGCACCGAGCGTATCGAGGTGACGATCATCGTGGCCAGCGAGGTGGCAAGGCAGATCTGCATGAGCTGTGGCCCGTCATAGCCGAGCGTCCGGAACGCGTAGAAGAACGACGGCACCAGCACAAGTCCGCCGCCCACGCCCAGAAGGCCCGCCAGCACCCCGGCGACCGCGCCGATGACCAGCAGCATGCCCAGCATCTGCAAAAGCAGCGTGGTGTCTGGCAGGGGGGCGATCATGCGCGTGCTCCGGCAGCTGGACGTGGCCTCGGCTTACACCGCGCCGCGTCCAAGGAAAAGCGGCGCGGTTTTCCGGGTTGCCTTGATCCCCGCGATCCGGGACAAACCGCGCGTGCAATCCGCAAGACAGGTCCCGATGCCCCGCTACGCGATTCAGGTCGAATACGACGGCGCGCCCTTTTCAGGCTGGCAGCGTCAGGTCGCGCATCCGTCGGTGCAGGCGACGATCGAGGCGGCGCTCGCCCGGCTGGAGACCGGACCCCACCGGATCGCCGCCGCCGGGCGCACGGATGCGGGCGTGCATGCGCTGGCGCAGGTGGCCCATTGCGACCTGGCCGGGGACTGGCCGCCGCACCGTCTGGCCGAGGCGCTGAATTATCACCTGAAGCCCGATCCGGTGGCGATCACCGCCTGCGCGCGGGTGGCAGGCGACTGGCACGCGCGGTTCTCGGCCATCGAACGGCGTTATCTCTTTCGCGTCAGCACCCGCCGCGCGCCGCCGACCCTCGAGGCCGGGCGCGTCTGGCAGGTGCGGCGCGACCTCGACATCGCGGCGATGCGCGCCGGGGCCGCGCATCTGCTGGGGCATCACGATTTCACCACCTTCCGCGCGTCGATCTGCCAGGCGAAGAGCCCGGTCAAGACGCTCGACCGGCTGGACATCGCCTGCGTCGAGACCGTGACCGGCCCCGAGATCCATGTCGACCTAGCGGCGCGGTCGTTCCTGCACAGCCAGGTGCGCAGCTTCGTCGGCACGCTGGAAAGGGTCGGGTCGGGGGCGTGGCCGCCCGACCGGGTGGGCGCCGCGCTGCGCGCGCGCGACCGCACCGCCTGCGGACCGGTCGCCCCGCCGCACGGGTTGTACCTCGCCGGCGTCGCCTATCCCGAGGACCCCTTCGCCGGATCAGCCTGATCGGCCGGTCCAGCTATCGGGCCCGGTGGCGATGGACGCGTCGGACGTGCCGACCGCGCGGGGGTCCTTGTGGGTGTAGTCGAGGCCGGCCAGCACCTGCCTTATCGCGGCCAGCCGCGCGCGGCGCTTGTCGTCGGACCGGATGACGGTCCAGGGCGCGTGTTCGGTCTGGCTGCGCATCAGCGTCTCGCCGATGGCGGTGCTGTAGGCCTCCCATCGGCGGAGCCCCTCGACATCGACCCAGCTGAGTTTCCACTGCTTGAGCGGATCCTTCTCGCGGTCGAGAAAGCGGCGCAGCTGCTCGGCCCGGCCGACATCCAGCCAGAACTTGAAAAGCACGATCCCCTCATGCACCAGCATCCGCTCGAAATCGGGCACCTGGGCGAAGAAATGCTCGCGCTCGGACGGGGTGCAGAAATCGAAGACATGCTCGACAACACCGCGGTTGTACCAGCTGCGATCGTAGAACACCATCTCGCCGCTGGCAGGCAAATGGTTGATATAGCGCTGGAAATACCACTGCGTCGACTCGACGTCCGAGGGTTTGGGCAGGGCCACGACGCGCGCGCCGCGCGGGTTGAGATGCGCGCGGAAGCGGTCGATCGTTCCGCCCTTGCCGGCGGCGTCGCGGCCTTCGAAGAGGATGGCGATGCGGGTGCCCGTCGCCCGCGCCCAGTGCCGCAGCTTGACCAGCTCGATCTGGAGCGCGCGCAGATCCCGCTGGTAGGCCTTCTTCGACATCGGCTTGCCATAGGGAAACGCCGGGTCGAGGATACTGCCGGCCTCGGCCTCGTGGATGGCGGCGCGGACGTGATCCGGGGCCTCGGTCCTGAAATAGGCGCTGATCGCGCCGTCAAAGGGCAAGTCCATGCCGCGCACCTTCGCCGTTCATCGCGCCAGTATGACGACTTAGTCCGCGTCGCGCAATCCGGCGCGGGCGGCGGCGCGGTGAATGGCAGCGACGACCGCGTCCTCGGCGGCGTGATGCGGCATGTGGCCGATCCCGTCGAGCCGCGTCAGGCGCGCCCCCGCGACCTGGTCGGCGAGGGGTCGTGAATGGATCGACAGCCCCACGGTGGTGTCGGCGGTGCCGTGCACGATCTCGACCGGCACGGATATCGTGTCGTAGCGGGGATGCAGCGCCTCGATCTCGTCCAGCAGGTTGGCGCGTTGCAGGGCGTTGGCGCGCAAGGAGTGGCGGCGCAGGGTCAGGCCGGCGCCGACATGATCGAGATAGCCGTCGGGCGGCGCCTGCGGGGTAAAGATCTGCCGCACCGCGCCATGGACGCGGGCGTCATCCACGTAAGCCGTCAGGAACGGGATCAGCGCAGGGCCCAGTAAGGGATGCGACAGGATACGGTAATAGGTCGAGATCCCCCCCTCCCACGGCTTGGCCGCGCCGGAGATATTCACCAGCGCCGCGACGTGATCGGGGCGCGTCACCGCCCAGGCCAGCGCCACCGCGCCGCCATAGCTGTGACCCAGCACGATGGGCCGGTCGGCGCCCAGTTTGGCTGCGGCCTGTTGCAACAGCGCGGCCTGCTGGGTGATCGTCGCGCCACTGCCGTTGATCCGGTCGGTGTAGCCGAGGCCGGGACGGTCCAGCACGATCACGCGGTAGTCCTTGGCGAGGCGCGGCGCGAGCGAGAAGGTCATGTCGCGGGTATTGCCCGACGCGCCATGGATGAGCACGAGGTCGGGGGCCTCGCCCCTGGCGCGGCCCATCACCACGCCGTGCACGCGATGACCGTCCACCTCGACGATCCGGCCCTCGGGCGGGTAGGCGGCCTCGGCGCGGGCCTCGCGCAGCTGCGCGCGATACATGGTCCACCCCCAGAGACACGCCAGCACCAGCGCCGACAGGATCAGCGATTTCAGGGCCATTTTAACGGCCAATGCCGTGCATCTCGAACGGCGTGGTCTGGTAGATCTGGTTGATCCAGTTGCCGTAAAGCAGATGCGCATGGCTGCGCCAGCGGTTCTGCGGCGAGCGCGCGGGGTCGTCGCCGGGGTAGTAGTTGCAGGGCACGTTGATCGCGCGGCCCTCGGCGGCATCGCGGTCGTATTCCTGTTTCAGGGTATCGCTGTCATACTCGAAATGGTTGAAGATATAGAGCGCGTCATGCTTGGAATCCTCTACGAGGCAGGGCCCGACCTCGGGGCTGTCGAGAAGGATCCGCAGGCCCGGCACCGCCTCGATCTCGGGGCGCCGCATCTCTGTCCAGCGGCTGACGGGGATCACGCAATCGTCCGAGAAGCCCCGCAGGTAGGGCGAGGCGGGGGCCATGTTGAGATGCCGGAAACACCCGAAGGCCTTGGCAGGCAGCAGGTGCTTCTGCACGCCGTGAAAGTGGTTGATCATCGCCATGCCGCCCCAGCAAACGCCGAAGGTGGAATGCACATGGGTCTGAGTCCAGTCGAAGACCTGCTGCAATTCCTCCCAATAGGTGACCTCGTCGAATGCCAGATGCTCGATCGGGGCGCCGGTGATGATCAGACCGTCGTATTTCTCGCCCGAGGCGAGGACCTCGTCGAACGGCCGGTAGAAGCTTTCCATGTGTTCGGCGGCGGTGTTGCGCGTCTGGTGCTCGCTCATGCGGATCAGGTCGAACTCGATCTGCAGCGGCGTGGCGCCGATCAGGCGGGCGAACTGGTTTTCGGTCTGGATCTTCTTGGGCATCAGGTTGATCAGGCCGATGCGCAGGGGGCGGATATCCTGCCGCGCCGCCTGGTCGGGATCCATCACCATCACGCCTTCGCGCGTCAGCACGTCATAGGCGGGCAGGTTGGCGGGCATCTTGATCGGCATCGGCGCGGTGGTCCTTGCTGTGAGAGCGTCAGATAGCTACGCCATGACCACGCTCAAGGGCAATCGCGATCAAGTGTTCGAAATCGGCCCTGTTTCGGACCGACCCGACCTCGTCGGCGGTGATGCTGACGCCCCAGGGCACCATCGCCGCGTAGCGCGGCTGCCGGTGCGCGAGGGCACGGGCATAGGTCGCGCGGATGAAGCTGTCCGGATCGACCTCGTCGGCCTCGCAGTTGTTTTCCCGTAGATAATCGTCCCAGGCGGCATCGAGGAATTCCGGCTGATAGGCCATCGGCTTGGGTGCGCGGTCGAAGCGGCGGATCAATTCGGCGGTGTGCGCGTCCGAGCCCTCGATATGCACAAGCAGGCAATGCGCCGACAATTCGGTCAGGATCGGGTCGTCGGGATCGGTTCCGTCGACCCATTCGCAGATCGACCCGCCGGTGTCGCAGACGAAATTCGGATAGCCGTAAAGCCGCTGGCTGCGCTCGATGAAATAGCCGGTATCCATCAGCGCGTTGATCTCGGCGCGGCGGAACTGTTCCTGGCGGCGGCGGTATTCCTCTATCGGCATGCCGCCCTTGGCCGGATCGCCGGGCTTGCCGAGGTAGGTCGAGACCGGCGCGAGATTGTGGAACGAGATGTTGGAGCCGATATAGATCGAGTCCGACAGCAGCAGCTCGCGCAGGAACGGCACCTGCATCGCATGCGCCTTGGCGTTGTCGACGATCAACTCGCCCATGTAGCGGGTGCCGATGCGGTAATCGATGGAATAGTGGAACCAGTCGCCGGCGTCGCGCAGCAGCGTCGACAGATGCGTCTTGCCCAGCCCCGACATGCCGTAGAACAGCACGCGCTTTTCCGTCGCCTCGCGCCAGTGCCGCGCGGTTTCATAGATCATGGCCTGTCCCCTTTGGCGGCGGTGCTACAAAGGGTTGGCGGGCGCGTCAAACACCAAAGGGCGGGGCGCATGAAAAACCCCGCCTCGGGCCCGGGGGCGGGGGATCTGCATTTGCGGGATGTCTCAGAAGCGAAACCCGACCTTGAGCCCGAACGCCACCGCGTCATTGCCGCGGAAAGAGGCCACGCTGGTGTCGGCGTTGCCGAAATCCACGTAGGACAGGGCGCCCGTCACCTCCCAGGCTTCGACCCCGTGTGTCAGGGCCAGGGTGTAGCTCGTGAAGCCGTCTGTCCCGTCGAGGTTGCCCTTCTGGTCACCGGTCTGTTCCTCGTAGCCGAGGATGAATGCGCCACTCCACGTGTCGGTGAAGCTACGACCCAGGCCCAGCCGGTAGGTGTAGACATCGGACCTGTTGAAGGCGATCGGCGTCGTCACGGGCGCGCCGCTCGCGAATGAGAAAAAGTCCCCGGGTGCCACCTCGAACTCGGTCCATTCCCGCCAGCGTATGGATCCGAAGAGTAGCGTATCCGCGGCAATGCCGGATTGCGCATGAAGCGTCACGGATTGCGGCAGCTCGACCGTGAATGGCGCGCCGGTGTTGTCGCGAAAATCGTGTTCGGTCTTGGATTCGTAGGTCAGCGCGACTCGCAACGCGATATCGGGGATCTCGTAGGCTGCACCTAGCAGATAGCCGAGGTCATATTCCGTGTCCACGGAGAGGTTATAGCGACCAAGGGTCCCGGGTCCGGGGGGCACGTCGGCCGGCGGAAGCCCGCCCGTTGCCGGCGATAGAACCGTCAGATCCCCGCTGAGACCCACATATTGCAACCCGCCATAGACGCTGAAGCGCTCCGTGGCGTTGTATTTCGCCATGCCGGTAAAGCGGATCGACGAGACCGAGGCTTGCGACCCGCCAAAGAATGCGCCGCCCGAGAAGAACGATGCGGTGCGATAATCCACGTCCGCGCCGACCGGCTCGTCGATGACGAAGGCGATGGCAAGACGGTCATTGATCTGGTTCTTGTAGCCGATCGCGTAGTTCTGGTATGTCTCTTGGATGTCTCCGGTGGGACCGGCAAGACTTGCCGGCGGCCCGATCGGGCGCGCGCCGCCGCTCACGTCCGGCTGGACCGAGGACACGCTGAATTCCAGATATCTCCGGCCCTCTTCGAAAAGGATCTGCGACGGGTCACCACGTCTTTCGATGCCGCCTGCAATGGCGCCCGAAGATGCGGTTCCCAAGACCGTCGCGGCCAAAATCAGGTGCTTCATGGTCCCCCCTTGCCAAAACACAAAAGTACACTGGGCGATCGAAAAGCGCGATCAATATTTGACGCGGCGTTACGCTGTCGACTTTTTTAAAGGTTGCGTGACGGACACAGTGACGCTTGGATGCATGATCAGATCGACAGGATCAAACCCGCCTGCGCGTCTCGTGCCATAGGTTGAGGTAATTGGCCCCGAAGATCACCGCCGCCCCGATCAGCACGGCCGCATCGATCGCCTCGCCGTAGACCATCAGCCCGATCACCGCGATCAGCGGCAGGCGCAGGAAATCCACCGGGGTGATCAAGGTCGCGGGCGCGATCGACAGAGCGGTGGTCAGGCACACATGCGCCATCAGCCCGGCACAGCCGATCACGAACAGCCACGGGACCGAGACAAGCGAGGGCAGGGCGATGTCGCCGTCGAGCGCGGCGCAGATCAGGCCGAAGACGATCTGCGTGCCGGTCATCCAGAAGAGGATGCAGGTCAGCCGCTCGGTCCGGGTCAGCCGCTTCGTGGCAAGGATCGACCCGGCAAAGCCGAGCGCCGCGCCCGCCGCGGCCAGCGTGCCGGCATTGATCGTCTCGGGGCCGGGGCGCGCGACGATCAGGATGCCCGAGAACCCGATGACCGCCGCGACGGAGCGCACCCGGGTCATCCGCTCGCCGAGGATCAGCGGCGACAGCACCAGCACCCAGAGCGGCGAGGTGAATTCCAGCGCGAAGACCTGCGCCAGCGGGATCATGGTGATGGCGTAGAACCACAGGTTCTGCCCGGTGAAATGGCTGATGTTGCGGATCAGGTGCAGCCCCGGCGAGCGCGTGGTGATGTCGCGCGCATGCCCCGTGAAACGCGCCACGACCAGCACCAGCACGAACCCCACGAGGCTGCGATACATCATGATCTCGAAGGTATCGAGCTCGAAGCTGACCGCGCGTCCCGCCACCGCTATCGACGAGAACGAGACCACCGCGCCCAGCATCCACAGCGCGGCGCGAAGGACCCGCGGCGCGGGCGTGGATAGGACGCTCGTCATCTTACAATAGGCCTCGACCCTCGCCGGCTGGCGATCCGGTCACCCGCGTCACTCCCACTCGATGGTGCCCGGCGGTTTCGAGGTGACGTCGTAGGTGACGCGGTTGATGCCCCGGACCTCGTTGATGATCCGCGTCGCGGTTTCGCCGAGGAAGTCGTGGCTGAAGGGATAATAATCCGCCGTCATCCCGTCGACGCTGGTGACCGCGCGCAGCGCGCAGGCGAAATCATAGGTCCGCCCGTCGCCCATGACGCCGACGGTGCGCACCGGCAGGATCGCCGCGAAGGCCTGCCAGATCTCGTCGTAAAGCCCGTGCTTGCGGATCTGGTCGATGAAGACGGCGTCGGCCTTGCGCAGGATCTCGAGCTTTTCGCGGGTGATCTCGCCGGGGCAGCGGATGGCGAGGCCGGGGCCGGGGAAGGGGTGACGCGCGATGAAATGATCGGGCAGGCCCAGTTCTCGGCCAAGGGCGCGCACCTCGTCCTTGAAGAGCTCGCGCAGCGGTTCGACCAGTTTCAGACCCATCTTTTCCGGCAGGCCGCCGACATTGTGATGCGACTTGATGGTGACCGACGGCCCGCCAGAGAAGCTGACGCTTTCGATCACGTCCGGGTAGAGCGTGCCCTGGGCCAGAAACTCTGCCCCCTCGATGTCGCCGGCGTGTTTCTGGAACACGTCGATGAACAGCCGCCCGATGATCTTTCTCTTGGTTTCCGGGTCACTTACGCCGTCAAGCTCACCCAGGAAAAGTTCTGCCTCATCGGCATGGATCAGCGGAATGTTGTAGTGGTCGCGAAACATCGAGACGACCTGGACGGCCTCGCCCTGCCGCAGCAGACCGTGATCGACGAAGACGCAAGTCAGCTGATCGCCGATCGCCTCGTGCAGGAGCACTGCCGCGACCGAGGAATCGACGCCCCCCGAAAGACCGCAGATCACCTTGCGGTCGCCCACCTGCGCGCGGATCTTGGCGATCGCCTCGTCACGGTAGGCATCCATCGTCCAGTCGCCGGTAAACCCCGCGAGCCGCACGAAATTTTCCAGCAGCCGCCGACCGTCGGGCGTGTGATGCACCTCGGGATGGAACTGCACCGCGTAAAAGCGCCGATCCCGGTCGGCGGTGATCGCGAAGGGCGCGCCGGGCGAGGTGGCCAGCACCTCGAATCCCGGGGCGATTTCAGACACGTGGTCGCCATGGCTCATCCAGACCTGCGCGCGCCCCGAGCCGTCCCGGAACCACCCCTCGAGCAGATCGCTGTCCAGGCCCGACGGCGTGACGAAGGCGCGTCCGAACTCGGCGGTGGCGGTGTCGCCGGCCGCCACCTTGCCGCCAAGATCCTGCATCATCACCTGCTGGCCGTAACAGATCCCGAGGATCGGCACGCCAAGGTCGTAGACCGCGCGCGGCGGGCGGGGACTGCCATCGCGGGTGACGCTGTCGGGCCCGCCCGAGAAGATCACCGCCTTGGGGCGGATCTCGTCCAGCAGGGCCTCGGTTACCTTCTGATAGGGATGGATGTCGCTATAGACGTTGAGTTCGCGCAAGCGCCGGGCGATCAACTGCGTCACCTGGCTGCCGAAGTCGATGATCAGGAGGCGGTCATGGGATATCTGTGTCATGGCCAGCCCAGTAGAACGCGCGTCGCGCGCGTGCAAGACAAAGACGCGGAGGGCGGCCATGCAGGCGCGAGGATCGTTTTCGGCCGACGCCGCGATTGACGCCGGTGCGGACGCAAGGCATCCGGGGCTCTCAAGAGGAAAGGGCGATCCAGATCATGACACATCCCGGATCCGCGCAGGATCGATCCGGCCCCGCAGGCCCGTCTTGACCCCTGGCGCGCGTATCGCTGCGGCGATCGAGATCATCGATGCGATTGGCGCGGGCATGGCGGCGGAAAAGGCGCTGCAATCCTGGGCGCGGGGCGCGCGCTTCGCGGGATCGAAGGATCGAGCCGCGGTGCGCGATCACGTCTTCGACGTGCTGCGTAAGTGGCGGTCGAGCGCGGCCATGGGCGGCGATGCGACGGGACGCGGCCGGATGATCGGTGCCTTGCGCCTGCAGGGCGTGGACCCCGCGGCTCTTTTCACCGGAGAAGGCTACGCGCCCGCCACGCTCGGCACCGCCGAACTGAAGGACGCAGGTACAGCCTCGCCCGAAGACATGCGCGACCTGCCGGAATGGCTCTGGCCGCATTTTCTGAGCTCTTTGCAAGACGCGGCCGCGCCCACGGCAGAGGCATTGCGTCACCGCGCCCCGGTCATGCTGCGCGTCAATCGACGGCGCGGTTGCCTCGAGGAGGCGCAGACCCGGCTTGCGGCGGAAGGCATCACCGCGCATCCGGTCGAGATTGCGAGGAACGCGCTTCAAGTCACTGAAGGAGAACGCAAGATCGCGCACTGCTCGGCCTATGCCGAGGGGCTTGTCGAGCTTCAGGACGGCAGCAGCCAGGCCGCGATCGAGCGTCTGGAGATTGCGCCCGGCGCCCGCGTGCTCGACTACTGCGCCGGCGGCGGTGGCAAGCTGCTGGCGATGGCGGGCGCGGTCGATGGCACGTGGTTCGCGCATGACATCGCAGCCGAGCGCATGAAGGATCTGCCTGCCCGCGCCGCCCGCGCTGGGATCGAGGCGACGGTGCTGGAGACCGCCGATCTGTCGGCCGCGGCGCCCTTCGACATGGTGCTCTGCGACGTGCCCTGCACCGGCAGCGGCACCTGGCGGCGCACCCCCGAGGCCAAGTGGCGCCTGACGCCCGCGCGCCTGACCGAACTGACCCGCATCCAGTCCGATATTCTGCAAAAGGCGGCCGATCTCGTCGCGCCGGCCGGCTGTCTGGCCTATACCACATGCTCGGTGCTTTCGCAGGAAAATCAGGACGTTGTCGCGCAGTTTTGCAGCACGGATCCCGCGTGGAGCGTTGCCGGGATGCAGCACTGGCCGGTCTCGCCGACCGGGGACGGGTTCTTCCTCGCCCTGCTTCGCCGATCTGCCGGGAACGATCAACCTTGACGGGTATTCCATGGCGGCATTAAAGCCTGATTAAGGATTTTGCGTCAGGCTCGACTTGACTTCTTTTGCGGAAAGGCACGTCATTGGCGCTCGCAGGCATGTCCGATCGTCCTGTTTTTCAGGCGGCTAAACGGCTCTCCCGGAAATCGGGGGGAATCCTTGCGCTGGCGCTGGTGTCTTGCGCCGCGGCTGTCATGGTCGCGGACCAGCACATCCAGGTCCTGCTCGCGATGCTCTCGGCCACCTTGCTGTTCTGTGCGCTCTGGCTGCTGATGCTGCGCCCCGACACGGTCCTGCACCTTGATCGAGGCGTCGCGCCGGTCGCGGCGTTGATCGAGGATGATCCCGCGCCGGTCATTCTTGCGGATGCCGCTGGTGCCGTTCAGCACGCCAACGCAGAGGCGCGGCGCGCATTCCCGCTAAGCGAGGCTCCGACGCTGGTGGCCGCCCTGAGCGAGACTTTCGCGAATCCCGACCGCATCCTGCACGAGATGGTGATCGACGCGCAGATGAACGGCGCCGTCGTCCGACGCACGCCACGCCACGAAGATTCGATGCGGATCAGCGTCCACCGCACGGGCGCGGCGCAGTTTCTCTGGCGGTTCGACATCGACACTGCCGGGGTCGGTCCGCAGGGCAAGTGTGATGAGACTGCCTTGCCGACGCTCGAGGTGGGGCCGGACGACGCCGTGCTCGGCCTCAACCCCGCGGCGTATGCCTTGCTGGGTGCGGACGTGCGCAGCCTTGAAGATGTGATCACGACCGGGTCGCATCGCTCCGGCGAGACGTGCCTGATCCCCACGCCGGAAGGTCCGGTCGACTGTCTCGTGATAGAGCGCGAGGGCGGGGCGGGGCAGCGGGTCATCCACCTGGTGCCGCATGCGCGGAAGGTCGAGCGCGGCGCGGAGGACTGGGCGTTTTTCGAAGAGATGCCCGTGGCGCTGCTGAAGCTCGGACGCGACGGCATGATCCGGCAGTCCAATCGGCCGGCGCGGGATCTGCTGGGGATCGATGTTACCCGCGACCTGGCGTTCGGCGATGCGCTGGAAGGTCTGGGGCGGTCGATCAAGGACTGGATCGACGATGCCGCGTCCGAGCGCGGTACCGTCCATGCCGAATTCCTCCGCGTGCGCCGCGACGATCGCGAGGTGTTCGTCCAGGTTACGCTCAACCGCGCGATGGAGGACGGCGAAACCGTTCTCATCGCGGTGATGAACGACGCCACGGAATTGAAGTCGCTCGAGGCGCAATTCGTGCAAAGTCAGAAAATGCAGGCGATCGGGCAACTCGCCGGCGGCGTGGCGCATGATTTCAACAATTTGCTCACGGCGATCACCGGCCATTGCGACCTGCTGCTTCTGCGGCACGACCAGGGCGATCCGGATTACGCGGATCTCATGCAGATCAACCAGAACGCCAATCGCGCGGCGGCCCTTGTCAGCCAGCTTCTGGCCTATTCGCGCAAGCAGACACTGCGCCCGCAACTGGTCGATCTGCGCGAGACGCTCGCGGATCTCACGCATCTCCTCAACCGACTGGTCGGCGAGAAGGTCTCTCTCGGGCTCAGCCACGATCCGGCGCTGTCGTCCATACGGGCGGACAAGCGGCAACTCGAACAGGTGATCATGAACCTCGTCGTCAACGCGCGCGACGCGATGCCGAAAGGTGGCGAGATCCGGGTCCAGACGGAAAACGTGACCCTGACAGAGCCCTTGCGCCGGGACAGGGCGGTGGTCGCCCCGGGCCGCTACGTGTCGGTCAAGATCATCGACGACGGCATCGGCATCGCCCCCGACAAGGCCCAGAAGGTGTTCGAGCCGTTCTTCACCACCAAGCGGGCCGGAGAGGGGACGGGGCTCGGCCTTTCGACGGCCTACGGCATCGTCAAGCAAAGCGGCGGCTTCATCTTCTTCGACAGCGTGCCGCAGGAAGGCACTGTGTTCCAGCTGCTGTTCCCGGCCCATGCGCCGCTCGAGAACGCCGGTGCAGCCAAGACCGGCGATGCGGTTTCGGCAGGCCCTGTCAGCGGCGTGGTCCTTCTCGTCGAGGACGAGGCGCCCGTGCGCGCCTTTGCCGGCCGCGCGCTCCGGATGCGGGGCTATACCGTGCTCGAGGCCGAATCGGCTGAAGATGCGCTCGAGTTTCTCGAGGACCCCGAGACGCATGTGGATATCTTCGTGACGGACGTGGTGATGCCGGGGCTCGACGGGCCGGGCTGGGTGCAACAGGCGCTCAAGGCGCGGCCCGGGGCCCGCGTGGTGTTCATGTCCGGCTATGCCGAAGAGACCTTCAGCGAGGTGCAGGCGCGGATCCCGAACTCGGTCTTCCTGCCCAAGCCGTTCTCGCTCAAGGAACTGACGGACACGGTGCAGCGTCAAACCGGATAAGCGGCGCCCCGAACCGGTCGCTGAACTCCGGCGGAGGTCAGGGCTTGGGTCTCGCGGGCGGCGGCGTGTGGATCCCGTTCCCCTCGATGCTGTCCCAAAGGGCGAAATCGTCCCGGTACCTGCGACGCAAGCGGGCCTCGATCCCTTGTGATAGCGTCAGCGGCATCGCCGGTGACGTGTTTTCCGCCGCGGTTCGGATAGACGTCTCCAGGCGATCCTCGAGAAACGCCTTGAAGCCAGCCTGATCCTCGTAGCGGAAAAGATGCGTGACCCGGGTGCCGTTGCGTTGCGGCTCCAGGAATTTCGCTTGCGATCCGACCCGCGCGAAATCCGGCGGCTGCGCGCTGCAATACGCGGCGACGAAATCGTCGAAACTCATGCCATGTGTGCTGTTTCCATGCCCGGCGAGAGCCGCGCGCCGGCGGTAGCGAAACCAGCTGCGCAGCCAGCTGACAGGCTCGCGCATCACCGCGACGACATCGACATCCTCGCCGAGAAACCGCACGATCATCGGGCGGATGAACCGGTTGTAGCGAAAGACCGGCGCATGCTTGAGTTCGGGCGGCGAGGTCACGACCATCGAGGCCAGCGGGGCGAGCGCCATCTCGTAGGCCGTGCTGCCGGTCTTGGGCACCGCGAGCAGCACCAGTTTCTGCCTTGCGAAGACCAGCATGATTGCATCCCGTCCCTTGAATCGCGCACCCGAGGCGGCGATCTAAACCACTTGTTAATGCTTAACGCGAAAACTGTCAGTACAAACAAATACCTTGATCTGTCCAGATTGTGGCCTCATAACGGGAACAAGACATGAACATCTGCGCTCATTGCCGCATATGATCGGATGTGAAATAAGGAGACGAACGAATGGCAACGGCAGATTTACTCTCCATGGATAACAAGAAGAACGCGGACAAGCAAAAGGCGCTCGACAGCGCCCTGGCCCAGATCGAACGGCAGTTCGGCAAGGGGTCGATCATGAAGATGGGCGGCGACAACGTCATCGCCGACATCGAGGCCACCTCGACCGGATCGATCGGCCTCGACATCGCGCTCGGCATCGGGGGCATCCCCAAGGGCCGGGTGGTCGAGGTCTACGGACCGGAAAGTTCCGGCAAGACCACGCTGACGCTGCATTGCGTGGCCGAGGAACAGAAGAAAGGCGGCGTATGCGCGTTCGTCGATGCCGAACACGCGCTGGATCCGATCTACGCGCGCAAGCTCGGAGTCGATCTCGACGAGCTGCTGATCTCGCAGCCCGATACCGGCGAGCAGGCGCTCGAGATCGTGGACACGCTGGTGCGCTCTGGCGCGGTCAGCATGGTCGTGGTCGATTCGGTCGCGGCCCTGACCCCGAAATCCGAGCTGGAAGGCGAGATGGGCGACAGCAGCGTCGGCGTGCACGCCCGGCTGATGAGCCAGGCGATGCGCAAGCTCACCGGCTCTATCAGCCGCACGAAATGCACGGTGATCTTCATCAACCAGATCCGCATGAAGATCGGCGTGATGTTCGGCAGCCCCGAGACGACCACCGGCGGTAACGCGCTCAAGTTCTATAGCTCGGTGCGTCTCGACATCCGCCGCATCGGTTCGATCAAGGACCGCGAAGAGGTCGTCGGCAACTCGACCCGCGTCAAGGTGGTCAAGAACAAGGTGGCGCCGCCGTTCAAGCAGGTGGAATTCGACATCATGTATGGAGAGGGAATCTCGAAGACCGGCGAGCTGCTCGACATGGGCGTCAAGGCCGGGGTGGTCGAGAAATCCGGCAGCTGGTTCAGCTACGGCGACGAGCGCATCGGTCAGGGCCGCGAGAACGCCAAGAAATACCTCAAGGAACACGCCGACGTGGCCATCACCATCGAGGACAAGATCCGCGCCGCGCACGGGCTCGACTTTACCGCGCCCGAGGACACCAAGGGCGGGGACGGCGACATTCTCGAAGGCTGAGCCCCAACATCTTGCCACGCGGATGAGGCCCGGACCGTTCCGGGGGGCCTCGTCCGGCGACGGTGGACATGACGTTCGACCCCGGCTAAGTCTGCGCAAACGCAGGCCACGTAACGCCCGGAAAAGAGTGCCCCATGCCCACGCTCAACGATATTCGCGCCACCTTTCTCGACTTTTTCGAGCGCAACGACCACACCATCGTCGACAGCTCGCCGCTGGTGCCGCGCAACGACCCGACATTGATGTTCACCAATTCGGGCATGGTGCAGTTCAAGAACTGCTTCACCGGGATCGAGCACCCCGGCTATACCCGCGCCGCGACCAGCCAGAAATGCGTGCGCGCTGGCGGCAAGCACAATGACCTCGACAATGTCGGGTACACCGCACGCCACCATACGTTTTTCGAGATGCTGGGCAATTTCAGCTTCGGCGATTACTTCAAGGAACAGGCGATCCCCTACGCATGGGATCTGTTGACCCGAGATTTCGGGCTGGATGCGTCGAAACTGCTGGTCACCGTCTATCACACCGATGACGAGGCCGCGGCGATCTGGAAGAAATATGCGGGTCTCCCCGACGAGCGGATCATCCGCATCGCGACGGATGACAATTTCTGGTCGATGGGGGCGACCGGCCCCTGCGGTCCCTGCACCGAGATCTTCTACGATCACGGGCCCGGGATCTGGGGCGGACCGCCGGGCAGCGCCGAGGAGGATGGTGATCGGTTCATCGAGATCTGGAACCTCGTCTTCATGCAGTACGAGCGCTTCGCGGATGGCACGCAGCGCGATCTCGACATGCAGTCGATCGATACCGGCATGGGGCTGGAACGCATCGGCGCGCTGCTGCAGGGCAAGCACGACAATTACGACACCGATCTCATGCGCCACCTCATCGAGGCGAGCGCGCATGCCACCAGTGCCGATCCCGACGGTCCCGGCAAGGTGCATCACCGGGTGATCGCCGACCACCTGCGCTCGACCTCGTTCCTGATTGCCGACGGCGTGATGCCATCGAACGAGGGGCGCGGCTATGTGCTGCGCCGGATCATGCGGCGCGCAATGCGGCATGCGCACATGCTGGGCACGAAGGACCCGGTGATGCACCGGCTCGTCCCGGCGCTGGTGACGCAGATGGGGCAGGCCTTTCCGGAACTGGGGCGTGCGCAGCCGCTGATCGAGGAGACGCTGAAGATCGAGGAGACGCGCTTCAAGCAGACGCTCGACCGCGGATTGCGCCTGCTGGACGAGGAACTGGGCCGCGTGCCCGAGGGCGGCGCGCTGCCGGGGCAGGCGGCGTTCAAGCTGTACGACACCTACGGATTCCCGCTCGACCTGACGCAGGATGCGTTGCGCGAGCGTGGTCTCACCGTCGACACCGACGGGTTCGAGGCCGCGATGGCCGAGCAGAAAGCCAAGGCGCGTGCCGCCTGGGCCGGGTCGGGCGAGACGGCTGATCAGGCGGTCTGGTTCGACATCGCCGACGAGACCGGCGCCACCGATTTCCTGGGATACGATACCGAGACGGCCGAGGGCGAAATCGCCGCGATCGTCGAGGAGAACGCCCGCGCCAAGAGCGTCGAAAAAGGTGCGACATGCCAGATCGTGCTCAACCAGACGCCGTTCTATGCCGAGGCGGGCGGGCAGGTGGGCGATACCGGCACGCTGGTGACCAACACCGGCCATGCGCGCATCACCGACACCAAGAAGGTGGCGGGCGTGTTCATCCATTTCGCCGAGGTCACCGAGGGCGGGATCACGCGCGGGCAGGCGGCGCGGTTGCGCGTCGATCACGACCGCCGCAGCACGATCCGCGCCAACCATTCGGCCACGCATCTTCTGCACGAGGCGCTGCGCCGCGCGCTCGGGCCGCATGTCGCGCAGCGCGGCTCGCTCAACGCGCCGGATCGGCTGCGTTTCGATTTCAGCCATGCCAAGCCGCTGAGCGCCGAGGAAATGAGCCGGGTCGAGGGCGAGGTGAACGCCTTCATCCGCCAGAACGCGCCCGTCGAGACGCGGATCATGGCGCCCGACGACGCGCGCGCTCTCGGGGCGCAGGCGCTTTTCGGCGAGAAATACGGCGACGAGGTGCGCGTCGTGTCGATGGGCAAAATGGATGGGTCAGACAAGGGTACCGACGGGCGGACCTATTCGATCGAACTGTGCGGCGGCACCCATGTGCGCCGGACCGGCGATATCGGGGTCTTCACGGTGCTGGGCGACACGGCCTCCAGCGCCGGGGTGCGGCGGATCGAGGCGCTGACAGGTGCGGCCGCGTTCGAATATCTCAGTGACCGCACGGCGCGGCTTGGCGTGGTTGCGAGCGAACTCAGGACGCGGTCAGAAGACGTGCCCGCGCGGGTGAAATCCCTACTTGACGAGCGGCGTGATCTGGCCAACGAGGTCGCACAGCTGCGCCGGGATCTGGCGATGGCCGGCAGCGCCGGCGAGGGCGACGCGGCGGCCCCGCGCGAGATCGACGGTGTGCGCTTCCTGTCGCAGGTGCTTTCGGGCGTTCAGGGGCGCGATCTGCCGCCGCTGATCGACAAGATGAAGGCGCGCATCGGCAGCGGCGCAATCCTGCTCATTGCCGATACCGGCGGCAAGGTGGCGGTCGCCGCGGGGGTGACGGACGATCTGACTACGCGTCTGTCGGCGGTCGATCTGGTGCGCGCCGCGGTGGCCGAGCTTGGCGGCAAGGGCGGCGGCGGCCGGCCAGACATGGCGCAGGGCGGCGGCAACGACATCGGTGGCGCCGATGCGGCGATCGCCGCCGCCGAAGCAGTTCTGACATCCGAGAAGACCTCATGAGCGCCCTCTGGATCGCCCATGTGACGGTGACCGACGCTGACGCCTACGGTCGCTATGCTGCCCTGGCCGGCCCCGCCATCGCGAAGCATGGCGGTGTCTTCATCGCGCGGGGTGCGCGCTACGTGCAGCTCGAGGGGAAGGAGCGCGCGCGACATGTCGTCGCAAGGTTCCCGAGCTTCGAGGCCGCGCAAGCCTGCTACGACAGCGCCGATTACCAAGCAGCGCTCGATCATGCGCGCGGCGCGTCGGAGCGTGATCTGGTGATCGTGGAAACGTCCGAGTAGGACTGTGGCCAGTGAAGGCAAGCCAAGGGAAAGGACGACAGCCATGCGACTTCTGCTGACAGTCATCTTTCTGACCCACGCCTCTTTTGGCGCGGCTGCCGATCTGTCGCTGCTGAAGCAGGACGGTGTCGTGGCCCTGATGCGGCACGCGCTGGCCCCCGGCACCGGCGACCCCGCGGGGTTCGAGTTGGGCGAGTGCAGCACGCAGCGCAACCTCGACGATCGTGGCCGCGCGCAGGCGCGTCGCACCGGAGAGGCCCTGCGCGATGCCGGTGTCACCTTCGATCATGTCTGGACCAGCCAGTGGTGCCGGTCACGCGACACCGCCCGTTTGATGGACATGGGCGAGGTCGTCGAAAAGCCGCCGCTCAACTCGTTCTTCGGGGGGCAGGGCGATCGTGCGCGTCAGACGGCCGAAACCCGGGCGCTGATCGCGGCGCTTCCACCCGACGCGCGGCTTCTGATCGTGACGCACCAGGTGAACATCACCGCGCTGACCGGTCGCGCGGTTCGGTCGGGCGAGATCATCGTCACGCGCCGGACGGAAGACGGGCTGAGGCCTGTTGGGCGGATCTCGATCGATCGGTGACCGGACGGGCCGAAACCATGCCAGCTGCGCGGCCTGCATTGCGTGTTTTCAAGGGGGGCCGAAGTTGCTAGATCCGCCGGACAGAGGCGCGCGAGGCAGGAATGACCACCATAAAGCTGCACAATACCAGAACCCGCCGGAAAGAGGTCTTCGCGCCTCTCGATGACAAGAACGTACGGATGTATGTCTGCGGGCCGACGGTCTATGACCGGGCGCATCTGGGCAATGCGCGCCCAGTGGTGGTGTTCGACGTGCTCTACCGGCTGCTGCGACATGTATACGGGTCGGATCATGTCACCTATGTACGCAATTTCACTGATGTGGACGACAAGATCAACGCCCGCGCCGCCGAGAGCGGGCGCGAGATCGGCGAGATCACGGCCGAGACGACGCAGTGGTTTCTCGACGACATGGGCGAACTCGGCGCGCTGAAGCCCGACCACATGCCGCGTGCGACGGCGTATATCCCTCAGATGGTGGCGATGATCGAGGATCTGGTTACGAAGGGTCATGCCTACGAGGCCGAGGGGCATGTGCTGTTCGCCGTGGACAGCTGGCGCGAGAAGTATGGCGCGCTGTCGGGACGCTCGGTCGACGACATGATCGCCGGCGCGCGGGTCGAGGTCGCACCCTACAAGCGCAACCCGATGGATTTCGTGCTTTGGAAGCCGTCGGACGACGATCAGCCCGGCTGGGACAGCCCGTGGGGGCGCGGGCGGCCCGGCTGGCATATCGAATGCTCGGCGATGGCCCACGAATTGCTGGGCGAGAGCTTCGACATTCACGGCGGCGGCAACGACCTGATGTTCCCGCATCACGAGAACGAGATCGCGCAAAGCTGCTGCGCCCATCCCGAGGGCGACTTCGCGCGCTACTGGCTGCATAACGAGATGCTGCAGGTCGAGGGCAAGAAGATGTCCAAGTCGCTGGGCAATTTCTTCACAGTGCGGGATCTGCTGGATACGGCGGTCTCCGGCGAGGTGATCCGGTTTGTTTTCCTGCAGACGCATTACCGCAAGCCCATGGACTGGACAGAGAACAAACGTACGGATGCTCAGAAAGAATTGGGCAAATGGCACCGCATGAAGGGCAACGAGACGGCCGGACAGGCGCCGCAGCAGGTTCTCGATGCGCTTGGCGATGACTTGAACACGCCCAAGGCGATCGCGGAACTGCGGAAGCTTTCAGATGCCGGGGATATCCCGGGCCT
The DNA here is from genome assembly GCF_037083785.1 of Roseovarius sp. D22-M7. Taxonomy (NCBI): domain Bacteria; kingdom Pseudomonadati; phylum Pseudomonadota; class Alphaproteobacteria; order Rhodobacterales; family Roseobacteraceae; genus Roseovarius; species Roseovarius sp. D22-M7. The sequence continues at coordinate 20,621 of NZ_JBAPKY010000016.1, read as the reverse complement.
GCTCGCCGGCATGGACCTGATGGGGATCAGGACCGTCAGCGATGAGTTCCTTTCGCAAATTCGGGAGGATGAAAGGGAGGTCGTCGAAGACGTCCGAAGTCAGCTCGTCGAGGCCCGTGAGACGGCAATGCGGACCAAGGATTTCTCCGAGGTGGATCGCCTGAAGTCCGCGCTCGTCGACGCGGGCGTCGAGGTGCGCATGAGCAAGGAGGGCGTAGAACTCGTGCCTGGCGCCGGCTTCGACCCTGCCAAGCTGGAGGCGTTGAAGTGACTGCTCAGTTCTGGATCACGACCGCAGCCATTGTGCTTGGACCGGTAGTTGCAGTCATCATCACTTTCTTGCTGCAAAAAAGAAGTGACCTTCGTCAGAGAAAACTTTTTGTCTTTCGCTCTTTGATGACGACCCGAAAGACCCCTCTAAGTCCCGAGAGAGTACAGGCACTCAATCTTGTAGAAGTCGAATTTCATAAAGAAAAAAATGTCCTAGATAAGTTCGAACGGCTCTTGCGAACCTACAACGATCAAGTCCGCTGGAGGTCTGATGACACGGAGATACGGAACGAGGTGATAAAGGAAGTTGATGATCGAACCGCTGAGCTGCTTCGAGAGATGGGGTCCGTTCTCGGTTATAGGCTTGAAAACCTAGACCTTTTGAGAGGTGGCTATTATCCAGAGGCATTTTCAACACTAGAAAAACAACAAGAGGAAATTCGCGAGTTTCTTGTCGGTTTGAACAAAGGAATAAGGCATCTTCCTACGGCTGTAGTAGACGTTCGGCATCCTCAAAAGATTTTAGACCAAGCTCGAGAGACGGACGAGGTGCTGAAGGCAGCGGCTCGTGATGAGCGCGGCTTTCCGGAGCAGGGCAAAGCAAGTGACACGTGACCGCCTCTATCTCTACGATACCACGCTGCGGGATGGGCAGCAGACGCAAGGGGTCAGCTTTTCCACCCCCGAAAAGGTCCAGATCGCCGAGGCGCTCGACCGTCTTGGCGTGGATTACATAGAGGGGGGCTGGCCCGGTGCCAACCCCACCGACAGCGCGTTCTTCGACGCCGTTCCAAAAACCCATGCCACCATGACCGCCTTCGGCATGACCAAGCGCGCGGGGCGGTCGGCGGAAAACGACGACGTGCTGGCGGCAGTGATGAACGCCGGCACCCCGGCCATCTGTCTTGTGGGCAAATGCCACGATTTCCACGTGCACGCCGCGCTCGGCATCACGCTGGACGAGAATGTCGAGAACATCGGGCGCTCGGTTGAGCACTTGGTCGCCGCCGGCCGCGAGGCGGTGTTTGATGCCGAGCATTTCTTCGACGGCTACGCGGCCAATCCCGACTATGCCCTGACCTGCCTGCGGGCCGCGATGCAGGCCGGCGCGCGCTGGATCGTGCTGTGCGACACCAATGGCGGCACGCTGCCCACCGAAGTCGGGCGCATCGTCGGCGAGGTGATCGCGAGCGGCGTCCCCGGCGACCGGCTGGGCATCCACACCCATGACGACACCGGAAATGCCGTGGCCGGAAGCCTAGCGGCGGTCGATGCCGGGGCGCGGCAGGTTCAGGGTACCCTAAACGGGCTGGGCGAGCGCTGCGGCAATGCCAATCTGACGACGCTGATCCCGACGCTGATGCTCAAGACGCCCTATGCCGAGCGGTTCGACGTCGGGGTCAGCCGCGACGGTTTGCGGCGGCTCACCGCTGTCAGCCGCCAGCTCGACGAGATCCTCAACCGCGTGCCGATGCGGCAGGCGGCCTATGTCGGCGCCTCGGCCTTCGCGCACAAGGCGGGGCTGCATGCCAGCGCAATCCTGAAGGATCCCAGCACCTACGAGCATATCGACCCCGAAACGGTCGGCAACGCGCGCATCATCCCGATGTCGAACCAGGCCGGGCAGTCGAACCTGCGCCGCCGGCTGGCCGAGGCGGGGATCAAGGTCGAGGAGGGCGATCCGGCGCTTGCGCGGCTGCTCGAGACGATCAAGACGCGCGAGGAGGCGGGCTATACCTATGACAGCGCGCAAGCGAGTTTCGAGATCCTCGCGCGCGAGGAACTGGGCCAGATGCCGCAATTCTTCGAGGTCAAGCGCTACAAGGTGACCGTCGAGCGGCGCAAGAACAAGCACGACCGGATGGTCAGCCTGTCAGAGGCCGTGGTCGTCGTGAAGGTGGACGGCGAGAAGAAGCTGTCGGTCAGCGAATCCATGGACGAGCGGGGCTGCGACCGCGGGCCGGTGAATGCACTGGCCAAGGCGCTGGCCAAGGACCTTGGACGTTACCAGCAAAGCATTGCCGACATGCATCTCGTCGATTTCAAGGTGCGGATCACCCAAGGCGGCACCGGCGCCGTGACGCGGGTGATCATCGATAGCGAGGATTCTGGGGGTCGCCGCTGGTCCACGGTTGGCGTGGGGCCCAACATCGTCGACGCCTCCTTCGAGGCGCTTCTGGAGGCGATCAACTGGAAGCTGCTGCACGAGACCGCCGCGTGGGCGTGAGTTTCGACAACAATCTCGTCGCCTGTGCGGACATGGTGCGGCGCGGCGACCCGTCGCGTTTTCAGGCGACGATGGCGGCACCGGTTGCAGCGCGCGGCGTGCTGTTTCCCATCTACGCCTTCAACATCGAGGTGGCGCGCGCGCCCTGGGTCACGCAGGAGCCGCTGATCGCCGAGATGCGGCTGCAATGGTGGCGCGACGTGCTGGAGCAGATCCGCAGTGGCGGTGGCGCGCGGGCGCATGAGGTGGCGACGCCCCTGTCCGGGCTTCTCGATGCCGAGGCGATCACGCAGCTCGACGCGCTGATCGCGGCGCGTCGCCGGGACACGCAGCGCGCGCCGTTCGAGGATGACGCGGATTTCTCAAGCTATATCGCTGCGACCTCGGGCAACCTGATGCTGGTGGCGGCGCGCGCCCTCGGGCCGGTGCGCGAGGATGTTGTGCGCGACGCGGGCTTCGCGCTTGGCCTCGCCAACTGGTTCCGGGCGATCCCGAGGCTCGAGGCGGCGGGGTGCAAGCCGCTGCCGGACGGGCGGCCCGAGGCGGTGCGCGGATGGGCGCGGGAAGGGCTGCGCTGCCTTGCGCAGGCGCGGGTAAGCAGGGCAGGGGTGTCGCGTGCCGCGTTTCCGGCGATGCTGCCGTTATGGGAGGCGGCACCGATCCTGCGCAGGGCGGCAGATCAGCCGAAGCTCGTCGCCGAGGGTGGGTTGGAACCCGCGCCCGCCCGCAGCCGGGCGATGCTCATGCTGCGCGCAATTTCGGGACGGTGGTAATACTGCGCTTACATCGAGAACGACGTGCCGCAGCCGCACGAGCTTGACACGTTCGGGTTGTCGATCACGAACCGGGCCCCGATCAGCTCCTCGCTGAAATCGATCGTCGCCCCGGCCAGGAACGGCAGCGAGACGCTGTCGACCACCACCTTTTGCCCGTCATGCTCCAGCACCAGATCGTCCTCGGCCGGCGTGTCGAGCTTGATGTCGTATTGAAATCCTGAACAGCCGCCGCCCTCGACCGCGACGCGCAGCGCGTGGTTGGATTTGCCCGCGTCGATTTCCGCCAGGCGGGCGAACGCGCGGGGGGTGACCTTGGGGGGCAGTTGCATGGCGTCTCTCCGGGCGTGATTTCAAGTGGTATTCAACATTTCGAACTTAGCTGCGATATAAGACCCGACGCAACAGGCGACAAGGACACCCAGCATGATGGCGCCCCATGCCACCGATCCGGCGCGGACCCGCGGCCGGCTGGTCGACGAGGAGGAAAGCGCCTTTCGCTCGCCGTTTCAGCGAGATCGCGACCGGATCATCCATTCCAGCGCGTTTCGACGCCTCAAGCACAAGACGCAGGTCTTCGTCGCCCATGAGGGGGATTACTACCGCACCCGGCTGACCCATTCGATCGAGGTGGCGCAGGTGGCGCGCACGATCTCCGGCGCGCTGGATCTGAACGCGGAACTGACAGAGGCGGTGGCGCTCGCGCACGACCTCGGGCACACGCCGTTCGGGCATGCGGGCGAGGACACGCTTGCGGCGCTGATGGCGCCTTATGGCGGGTTCGACCACAACGCGCAGGCCTTGCGCATCGTCACCTCGCTGGAGCGTCACTACGCCGTCTTCGATGGGCTCAACCTCACATGGGAGACGCTGGAAGGGCTGGCGAAACACAATGGCCCGATCACCGGCGCGTTGCCCTATGCGCTTGCCCAATACAATGCCCGTCACGATCTGGAGCTTGACACCCATGCCGGGGCCGAGGCTCAGGTCGCGGCGCTGTCGGATGACATCGCCTACAACAATCACGATCTGCATGACGGGCTGCGCGCGGGGCTTTTTACCGATGACGAGATCGCCGGCCTGCCCATCGTCGGCGACTGTCTGGCAGAGGTGGACCGCCTTCATCCCGGGCTCGACCACAAGCGGCGCCGCCACGAGGCGCTGCGCCGGGTCTTCGGGGCCATGGTCGGCGACGTGATCGCGCAATCTCGCGACACGCTGGCCGAGATAGAGCCCCGGACGGTCGAGGATATCCGCCGCGCCGGCACGCCGGTGATCCGGTTTTCCCCCGCGCTCTGGCACGATCTGCAGGCGATCCGGCGCTTTCTCTATACCCGGATGTACCGCGCGCCCTCGGTCAACGAGATGCGGGCGCGTGTGCATCGCGTGGTCAGCGATCTGTTTCCGTTCTACATGGGCGCTCCGCAGCATCTGCCCGATGAATGGCGCAGCGACGTGGCGCAGGCCAGCGACGAGACCGCGCTTGCGCGGCTGGTCAGCGACTATATCGCCGGTATGACCGATCGCTTCGCGCTGCAAAGCCATGCGCGGCTGATCGGCGGCGATGGCGGCCCCCTTGGCTGATCGACTGGGTGATTGACGCCCGGGGTCGCAGTGGTAAACCGAGCGGCAACGCAGCACGGAAAGGTGCGACATGAACCTCTTTACCGACATTCACCACGCGGTGCTCGACGCCCTCGCCGAAATGAACTCCGCAGGGCAGCTGCCCGACGGGCTCGACATGGCCGGGATAACAGTCGAGCCGCCGCGCGACCTCTCGCATGGCGACATGGCGACGAATGCGGCGATGGTTCTGGCCAAGCCCGCCGGTGTCAAGCCGCGCGACATCGCCACGCCGCTTGCGGCGCGGCTGGCCGAGGATGCGCGCATCGCCACGGCCGAGGTGGCGGGCCCGGGCTTCATCAACCTGCGGCTCGCCCAGGGGGTCTGGCAGGACGTCGTGCGGGCCGCCTTGCGCACGGGATCCGAATTCGGCCGCTCGGGGATCGGGCAGGGGCGGCGTGTCAATGTCGAATATGTCAGCGCCAACCCCACCGGTCCCCTGCATGTGGGCCACACGCGGGGCGCTGTGTTCGGCGATGCGCTGGCCGCGCTGCTGGATTTCACCGGGCACGACGTGACCCGCGAATACTACATCAACGATGGCGGGGCACAGGTCGACGTGCTCGCGCGGTCGGTCTATCTTCGCTATCTCGAAGCACATGGGCAGGAGGTGGCCTTCGCCGACGGCACCTATCCCGGGGACTACCTGATCGATGTCGGCCGCGCGCTGAAGGAAAAGGTCGGTGATGCTTATGTGGACCAGCCCGAAGAGGTCTGGCTGGAGGATGTGCGCGACTTCTCGACCGACGCGATGATGGTCCGGATCCGCGAGGATCTCAAGGCGCTCGGCGTCGAGATGGATCACTTCTTCTCGGAAAAGTCGCTGTATGGCACGGGCCTGATCGAGGCGGCGATCGAGGATCTGCGCGGCAAGGACCTGATCTATCGCGGCGTGCTGGAGCCGCCCAAGGGCAAGCGCCCCGAGGATTGGGAGCCGCGCGAACAGACGCTGTTCAAGTCCACCGAACACGGCGACGACGTGGATCGCCCGATCATGAAATCCGATGGCGGATGGACCTATTTCGCCCCCGACATCGCCTATCACTACGACAAGATCGCGCGTGGCTACGACCTGCTGATCGACGTGTTCGGGGCCGATCACGGCGGCTATGTCAAACGCATGAAGGCCGCAGTGTCGGCGTTGTCGGACGGGCGTGTGCCTATCGAGATCAAGCTGTGCCAGCTTGTCCGGCTTTTCAAAAACGGCGAGCCCTTCAAGATGTCCAAGCGGGCGGGCACCTTCGTCACCCTGCGCGACGTCGTCGACCTGGTGGGGGCGGATGTCACCCGCTTCGTCATGCTGACGCGCAAGAACGACGCGCCGCTCGACTTCGACTTCGCGCATGTGCTCGAGCAGTCGAAGGACAATCCGGTCTTCTATGTCCAGTACGCCAATGCGCGGGTTAATTCGGTCCTGCGCAAGGCCCGCGAGGCGGGGATCGCCGTCGAGGACGCGGCGCTGGCCGAGGCCGACCTGCGGATCCTGACGCATGAGGCCGAGATCGCAGTGGCGCGCAAGATCGCCGAGTGGCCGCGCCTGGTGGAGACCGCCAGCCGCGCCAACGAGCCGCATCGCGTGGCGTTCTACCTCTACGACCTGGCCAGCGATCTGCACGCGCTTTGGAACCGCGGCCATGACGAGCCGGGCTTGCGCTTCCTGCAGGAGGGTGATCCGGCTACATCACAGGCGAAAATCGCCCTCGTGCGCGCCGTGACCGTTGTTATTTGCGCCGGTCTTGGTATCTTGGGGGTGACCCCGGTCGAAGAGATGTGACACGCAGATCACGCAAGCCGGGGACGAGGCAGATTTCACGCATCCCCGGCGGACCCGTTTCGCCGGAGAACCGAGAGGCGAAACATGGCTGAGATGCAGGAGGCCCGGCCGGGGGCCGTGCATGGGGGTGTGGCCACCCTGACGACATTCACGAATATCACCGGGGCTGTTCTTTCGCTCGCATTGATCGCGGGAATCGGCATCTGGGGCTACAAGCTTGTGATCCGCGACGTGTCGGGGGTGCCGGTGGTGCGCGCGATCGAGGGGCCGATGCGCGAACAGCCCGCCGATCCCGGGGGGCGTTCCGCAGCACATCAGGGATTGACGGTCAACGCGATCGCCGAAAAAGGCGCCGCCGCCAATCCCGCCGACCGGCTGATCCTCGCACCGCCACCGCTCGAGTTGACACTTGCGGATATCCCGCGCAGCGGTGCAGCCGGTGAGGCCGCAAACCAAGTGCAGGACGCGTCAGTGTCCCTCGAGGCGGAGACGCCAGGCGCGGAAGACGGGATCGGACGCTCGTTGCGGCCGCGGTTGCGCCCCGACATTCCTGAGGCGGTCGCCTTCGCGGTGGCATCGGTGCGCAACCGCAACCGCAGCGCGCCCGAGGTCGAGGTCGCCCCCGAGACGATCTCCAAGGGGACCCGGCTTGCACAGCTTGGCGTATTCGATTCGGCCGAGGTCGCGCGCGAGGAGTGGCAGCGCATGGCGTCCCGCTTCGAGGGGTTTCTTGAGGGAAAGCAAAGGGTTGTGCAGCGCACTGAAAGTGGTGGTCGAACGTTCTACAGGCTGCGCGCCATGGGTTTCGCGGATCTTGGCGAGGCGCGGCGATTCTGCTCGGCCCTGGCCGCCGAGAACGCCGAATGCATCCCGGTCCTGACACGGTGACGCGGTTCGGGGCGACAATCCTCGACGCCGAGGGGCTCCGCCTGACGCCCGAGGAAAAGGCGCTTTTCCGCGCGTCGCGCCCCTTCGGCTTCATCCTGTTCGCGCGCAATATCCACAGCCCCGACCAGGTGCGGGCTCTCTGCGCCGAGATGCGCGAGGCGGCGGGGCATGACGCCGTCATCACCATCGATCAGGAAGGCGGGCGCGTGCAGCGTCTGCGCGCGCCGCGCTGGCGGACCTGGTCCGCGCCGCTCGATCAGGTGCGGCAGGCGGGCGCGACGGCGGCGCAGGTGATGTATCTGCGCTATCGCCTGATCGCCGCAGAGCTTCACGCGCTCGGCATCGACAGCAACTGCGCGCCCCTGGTCGATGTGGCCGGGCCGCAAACGCATCCGTTCCTGCGCGATCGCTGCTATGGCGAAGATGCCGCGACGGTCGCCCGGCTTGGGCGCTCGGTGGCGGACGGGTTGCTGGGCGGTGGGGTGCTGCCGGTGGTCAAGCACATTCCCGGTCACGGCCGCGCCGAGGCGGACAGCCATCATGATCTGCCGGTGGTCAGCCGCATGAAGTCCGTCCTACAAGAGACAGATTTCACGACGTTTCGGGCGCTCAATGATCTGCCGATGGGGATGACCGCGCATCTTGTCTATGCCGATATCGACGCGGCGCCCGCCACGCTGTCGCCCACGGTGATGCGGGTGATCCGCGACGAGATCGGGTTCGACGGCCTGATCATGACCGACGACATCTCGATGAAGGCGCTGGACGGCGCGTTGCCGGATCTGACACGCGGCGCGCTCGCTGCGGGCTGCGACGTGGTGCTGCATTGCAACGGCACGCTGGCCGAGCGACAGGCGGTGGCCGAGGCCGCGGGCTGGATGACCGAGGCCGCGCAGCGCCGCGCGGACCGGGCCCTTGCATGGCGCAGACCGCCCGATGACGTTGACATCTCGACCCTTTCGGCGCAATTTTCCGCGCTGACGAAGGGGCAGGGTGATGGCTGAGATCGATTTCGAGGCATCCGAAACGCAAGGTCACGTGGCTGAACGGCTGGCCGCCGAAGCGCTGATCGTCGATGTGGACGGGTTCGAGGGGCCGCTCGACCTGCTTCTCACCCTCAGCCGCACGCAGAAGGTCGACTTGCGCAAGGTCTCTGTTCTGCAACTGGCGCAGCAATATCTTGCCTTCGTGGAGCAGGCCACCGCTTTGCGGCTGGAACTGGCCGCCGATTACCTGGTCATGGCCGCTTGGCTGGCCTTCCTGAAATCGCGGCTGCTTCTGCCCCCCGATCCCGCCGAGGACGGACCCTCTGGCGAGGAGATGGCGGCGCATCTCGCGTTCCAGCTCGAACGGCTTCAGGCGATGCGCGATTGCGCGGCGCGGCTGATGGCGCGCGACCGGCTGGGACGCGATTTCTTCGCGCGCGGCAGCCCCGAGGAGGTGACGCGCCAACGCACGGTGCGTTACACGGCCAGCCTGCTCGATCTCATGCAGGGCTATGCGAGGATCCGCACGCGCGACGAGTTCCGGCCTTTCGTGATGGACCGCGATGCGATCTTCACGATGGAAGAGGCGCTCGAACGGTTGCGCGGGCTGATAGGTTATGCCGGGACCTGGACGGATATCGCGAGCTATCTTCCCGCGGGCTTCGGCACCGATCCCGCGCGGCGCCGGTCGGCGACCGCGTCGACCTTCGCGGCCTCGCTGGAACTGGTCAAGGAGGGCCGCGTCGAGATCCGGCAGGCCGAGACCTTTGCCCCGATAGAGCTGCGTCGCAAGGATGAATGACGTGGCGCAAGACATTGAAAACGAAACGCGACCGTTCCTAGAGATCCCGTCGATGTTCCAGCAGGAGCGCATGATCGAGGCGATGCTGTTTGCCAGTGCCGCGCCGCTGAGCACGCGCGACATGGCCCAACGAATGCCCAAGGGATGCGATCCGGCGGAGGCGGTGGTGCAGTTGCGGACGCGGTACGAGGGGCGCGGGGTCGCCGTCGTGCGGGTGGGCGATGCCTGGGCGATCCGCACCGCGCCCGATCTGGGGCCATTGCTGCAACCCGAGACCGTCGAGACCCGCAAGCTGAGCCGCGCGGCGATCGAGACGCTGGCGATCATCGCCTATCACCAGCCCGTCACCCGCGCCGAGATCGAGGAGATCCGCGGCGTGTCGGTCAGCCGCGGGACCGTCGATCAACTGCTTGAAATGGAATGGATAAGGTTCGGCCGGCGCAAGATGACACCGGGCCGGCCGGTGACCTTCGTGGTCACGCAGGGGTTTCTCGACCACTTCGGGCTGGAGGGCGCGCGCGATCTTCCCGGCCTTCAGGAATTGCGCGCCGCGGGCTTGCTGGAAAACCGTCCGCCGCCGGGGCCGATGACCCAAGGCGACGGGGCTCAGGACGATCACGAGGCCGAGACAGCGCCCGGCCAGAACGAGCTTTTCGAGGACTGAGTTGTACAATATCCGCGGAGTTCGTTCACAAACTGCCGCCTGACCGCGCGCAGCGGGCGCGGCGCAAGATCGGGCGGTCATGATTAGCGACGCCCTGTCGCGCCGTTCAGGCGCCCTGCGGGTCAGCAGCGCCCATGCGCGCAAGTCGATCAGCACCTTCACGGTCGCCGCGAGCGCCAGTGCGCAGAGCGCGGCCTTGGACGCGGTTCCCATCGTGCCCTCGATCAGCATGGCATGGACAACACTGCACAGGACGACCACCGCGACGAGCGCCGAATGCCCGAGGCGCCAGATCCGCGGTGGCAATCGCAGTGGGCGGCGCAGCGCTGCCAGCAACCCGGCCCCGAAAAGCGCCCACATCGCCACCACGCCCCACGCCGAGAACGGTGTGGGCGAAGCGAAGAGCAACGCGTCGATCACGTCTGGCGGGCTGGTCACCCACAGCCCCGCGACATGCGCGACCACCGCCGCGACCAGCGTCGCCCCGACCCAGCGATGCACGCGCCTGCCCCGGCGCATCGGCAGGCCGGGCAGGTATCCGCCGGCCAGCAATGGCTGCAACAGAAGCAGCGCCATGGCGATCACGCCGGCGAGGCCCGAGGCGATGTAGACCGGCTGGCGCCATTGCAGCAGCGGGCTGCTGGCGGCGATGGCGAGGGGCACCGCGATGGCCAGGCCGAGGGCCGCCCAGATCAGGATCGCGCGGACAGGCATGCTGCGGGGATCAGGCCGGTTCGAGAACGAAATCCGCGCTGAGGCTCGTGTCCTCGGGGCTCGACATCAGCGGGCGCAGGAAGACGGTCTGGAATTCGCCACCGCCATAGCCGCTGTCATAGGCGAGGTGGCCGTGTGCCTGACCGAAGGCCGGCACGATCTGCGGCATTTCCAGCCGGAAGGTGCCATCCGCGTCGGTCAGCGTGGCGCCATGGCTGCGCTCTTCGCGTTCGTGCCCCTCGGTGGTGTGGGCCCAGATCTGGATCCGGGCGCCCCTGATCGGCGCGCCGTCGCCGGCCCGGCGCACGGTGCCGGTCATCCAGAACCCGCCGCCGCCGATACGCTCGACGATCGGCGCGCCGGGGATGTAATTGTTCGAGCCGCCGCGCATGGTGGGCGTCGGCGCCAGCCCCTTGGCGCGGGCGGGAACGATCAGGCCGGACGCGCCGGTCATCAGCGCCGCCCCGGCGGTGGCGGCCCCGGCGGCGAGAAAGGCGCGGCGGTCGGGGAGCTTGCGGATCATCGCGGTGTCTCCTTTCTGAACGGGCATGGCGGTAGGGGAACATTATCCCAAATCCACATATTGAGATAGGTTTTGCGAACGCGGGTTCAACAGGATGACGCCGGTATCGCGCGCGCATGGCGGGGGTTGCGGGTGCGTTCCTGTGTCGGGATCCGGCCGCGTTGTCGACGCTGTCTGATCCCGCACGGCGTTTTCGCCAGTATCAACGGCATTCCACCGCGCCATGATGGCTGATAAGATGAAACCACGAAAGGATCATCCGCGCGGGCTGCGTGCCGGCCCGCGACGGGATGAGGCAAAGAGGTCGCGATGTTCGAAGGGATACGCAATCGGTTGAGTGCCACGCTGGCGGCGGTGCTGCTGCTTGCCCCGGTCGCACAGGCTGCGGGGCCCGGCGACAGCGCCGGGGCGCAGCCACCGCCCGCCGGCTTGATGTGGAACCGGACGGGACTGCCCGCAGTGTTTCCGCTTCAGGTCAAAACCTCGCCGGGGCCCGACTACATGCTGACGCTGATCGATGCCGAGACCGGCACCGATGCGCTTGCCGCGTATATCGAGGGGGGCGCGTTCTTCAAGGTGCTGGTACCGCCGGGGACGTTTCGGTTGCAATTCGCCACCGGCGCTGTCTGGCACGGTGAAGAGGATCTGTTCGGCCCCGGCGAGAATACGCGGGTGTTCGAGTTGCGCGCGCCGCTGACCTTCGAGACGCGAGGCGTGGGCGTCAAGGCCGGCCATGTCGTCGACCTGACCTCGCGCGCGCCCGGTCGACTGGCCGGGGTCACCGTGAGGGATCAACTGATCTGCCAGTCCTTCCGGCCGCAGTTTCCATCATCTGACGAGACCTTTCCCAGACCGCCCGCGCTGCGCTATTCCGAGCGGTCCGAACGTCTGCGGGACGCGCAGATCCCCAAGCGCGACAGGCGGCTTGGTTTCGTTCCGCGATACGACATGCCGGCGCGCCGCGATGTCCGGTCGCGCTATTGCGGCTGACCGAGGGCCGTGGCGCGGCGGGCAGGCGTGCCGGTTTCCGCGCATGTTCGGTGTCGGGGCGAGCTGCGCGCTTGTCCATGGCGCGGCGGCTGCGTAGAGATGGGCGCATGATCCGACGCATCTGCCTGACCCTCGCGCCCTGCCTGTTACTGCCCTTCGGCGGGGCGGGCGCGCATCCGCATGTCTTCGTCGACGTGGGCCTTCGGTTCGAGGCCGACGGCCGCGGCAATCTGACCGGGGTCGAGGTGACCTGGCGCTATGACGATTTCTTCTCGCTGCTGATTCTCAGCGACATGGGGCTGGACACGGATGGCGACGGCGTGCTGACCGAGGCCGAGCGCGCGCGGTTGAAAGGGTTCGACCTGGAGGAGTGGCCCGAGGGGTTCGAGGGCGATCTCTACATCCACCGCGGCGGCGAGAAGATCACGCTCGACCATCCGGTACCCACCGGCGTCAAGCTGGAGGACGGCCGAATCGTCGCCACGCATCGGCGCGGTTTCGGCCCGGTGCCCGCCGACGGTCTGCGGGTCGAGCCTTATGATCCGACCTATTACGTCGAGTACACGCTGGCCGGACCGGTGGAGCTGCCCGGGGCCTGCGATCACGCGATCCGCGAACCCGATCTCGACGCGTCGCAGCGCGCCTTCCGCGAGATGATCGCCGAATTGAGCGCCGAAGAGGCCTATGACGGGGTCGAGGTCGGCAATCTCTTTTCCGACGTGATGGTGATCTCGTGCAGCGCCTCGTGACACGGCCGGCCCTGAGCCTGGCCGCGCTGGCGCTTCTGGGGGTCGTCGTCTGGCTGTGGGGCTTCGGTGGCGCGGGCGCCGTGGGCGCGTGGGCCAAGGCCGGACAGGCCGAGACGCAACAGGCCATGGCGCGGCTGCTTCGCAGCCTTCGGGCGGGCGATCCCGGCGCGCTGAGCGGCCTGCTGGCGCTGTGTTTCGCCTACGGCTTCTTCCATGCGGCGGGGCCGGGGCACGGCAAGATCCTGATCGGCGGCTACGGCATGGCCGCACGGGTGAGCGCGCGGCGCCTCTCGGCGCTGGCGCTGGCCTCGAGCCTTGCGCAGGCGGCCTCGGCGGTGGCGCTGGTCTATGCCGGGGTGCTGTTGCTCGATCTGACGCGGCAGCACATGACCGGGCTCGCGGAGGACATCATGGCGCCCGCCAGCTACGCCGCGATCGCCGCCGTCGGCGGCTGGCTGGCCCTTCGCGGGCTGCGGCGGCTGCGGCGGGGTCCGGCGACGCCCTGTGCGACCTGCGGACATGCCCACGCGCCCACGCCGGCCGAGGCCGCGTCGGTCACCGGCTGGCGTGATGCCGCGATGCTGATCGGCGCCGTGGCGATCCGGCCCTGCACCGGCGCGCTGTTCCTGCTGATCCTGACCTGGCGGCTGGGGCTGGAAATGGCGGGCATCCTGGGCACCTTCGCCATGGGGCTGGGTACCGCGAGCGTGACGCTGGTCGTGGCGCTGGCCTCGGTCACGCTGCGCGAAGGGGCGCTGGCGCGGCTCGCGTCGGGCGGGACCGTGGCGCGGGCGCTGCCGCTGCTGGAACTGGCCGCCGGGGTGATCATCGCGGCGCTGGCGCTGCAACTGCTGCGCGGGGCGCTCTGAGGGGGCTTGCGCGGGGCTGCGGGCGCGGCTAACGCCCAAGGCATGCAACCGCGCGTCACATATCGCCAGCACGCCCGTGCCGTGCTGGGGCTGGGCCTGCCGCTGATCGGCAGCCACGTCGCGCAATTCGCCATCAACCTCACCGATGCGCTGATGCTGGGCTGGTATTCGGTCGAGGCGCTGGCGGCCGAGGTCCTGGGCGGCACGCTGTTCTTCGTGCTCTTCATCATGGGATCGGGGCTGGCCTGGGCGGTGATGCCGCTGGTGGCGTCCGCCGAGGCCTCGGGCGAGCGTACCCATGTGCGGCGCGTGACGCGCATGGGGCTTTGGGCCTCGGCGATCTTCGGGCTGGTATCGCTGCCGCTGATGCTGGGATCCGAGACGCTGTTCGGGCTGCTGGGGCAGGCGCCCGGCACCTCGGCGCTGGCGGCCGATTACCTGATGATCGCCGGCTGGGGGATCCTGCCGGCACTGGCGGTGATGGTGCTCAAATCCTACCTCGCAGCACTCGAGCGCACGGCGGTGGTGCTGTGGGTCACCGTCGCGGCGGTCGGGCTGAATGTCGGCATCAATTACCTGCTGATCTTTGGCCATTTCGGCTTTCCCGAACTGGGCATCGAAGGGGCGGCGATCGCGTCGCTTTTCGTGCATCTCGGCTCGCTGGCCGCGCTGGTGCTTTACGTGCGGCATGTCACCCCCGAGCATGCGCTGTTCACCCGCCTCTGGCGTCCCGACTGGGCGGCGCTGGCGCAGGTCTTTCGCCTCGGCTGGCCCATCGGGATCACGAACCTGGCCGAGGTGGGACTGTTCGCCGCGGCCTCGGTGATGATGGGCTGGCTGGGGACGCTGCCGCTCGCCGCGCACGGGATCGCGCTGCAGGTCACCTCGGTGGTCTTCATGGTGCATGTGGGTCTGTCGAACGCGGCCACGGTGCGCGCCGGACAGGCGCATGGCCGCGGCGACGGGCAGAGCCTGCGCGACGGCGCGCGCGTGGTGCTCGGTCTGTCGGGTGCGGTGGCGCTGTCGACGATGGCGTTGTTCCTGTTGGTGCCCGACCCGTTGATCGCCCTCTTCCTCGATCCCGGCGACCCGGCCCGTTCGGATGTCATCGCCATCGGACGGGTGCTGCTGGCGGCGGCGGCGCTTTTTCAGCTTGTCGACGCGGCGCAGGTCATGGCCCTGGGCCTGCTGCGCGGCGTGCAGGACACCCGTGTGCCGATGGTGATCGCCGCGCTCAGCTACTGGGCCGTCGGCGTGCCGCTGAGCTACGCCCTCGGCTTCGGGCTGGGCTATGGCGGGGCCGGCGTCTGGTTGGGCATGGCCGCGGGGCTGGCGCTGGCCGGCGTGTTCATGCTGGTGCGCTTCTGGGGCTGGTCGGTGCGCGGTGTGCAGGTCGCCGCCGCGCCGGGACCGGGATGAGCGCCGGTCATGTGGCCGCGCGACGGCCCTGGGCGCCCCCGCGTTTCACCTTGCCCCAAATACTCCCGCCGGAGGCATGCGAGATCTCGATCGGGGACGACACGGAGTCCCGGGCGCCGATCACTTGTCCCTGAGCACCCGGTCCGCCTTCTTGCGCACCAGCACCGTGCGCAGGTCGTGCATCGCCAGCAGCAGCGCATCGGTCACCCGGTCCAGCTGTGCGTCGGTGGCGCGCGATTGCGCCCATTGCGCCGTCAGGTTGAGGTGATCCACGGTGCGCAGGATGTCGTCGATGTCGCGGTGATCGAGTACGTCCTGACGCGCCTCCATCCAGTCGGCGATCGCCACCATGTCGGCGTCGCTGAGCGCGCGATCCCCATGCGGCTTGATCTCGCGCTTGCGGATGTTCACAACCGCGATCTGCTCCATGTCGATCCGGCGCTGACGGTTCCCGGTATCCACGCGGAATACCACGGCGCCGTTCTCGCGCACCCTGAAATAATACTCCGGCAGATCGTCCGCCATGTCGCGCCCTTTTTCGCTTGCCTCATTGAAGCCCGGCGCAGAAGGCGCCGATCCGGTCGCAGGCCTCGCTCAGGGCGGCGTCGGAGGTCGCGTAGCTGACCCGGAAATGCGGCGACAGGCCGAAGGCCGCGCCGAACACCACCGCGACGCCGGCCTCCTCCAGCAGGGCGGTCGCGAAGTTCTCGTCGGTGCCGATCACCGCGCCGCCTGCGGTTCTCTTGCCGATCAGCCCCGCGATCGACGGGTAGACGTAGAACGCCCCCTCGGGCACCGGGCAGGTCACGCCCTCGATCGCGTCGAGCATCCCGACCACCAGGTCGCGGCGGCGCTTGAAGACGGCATTGTTGGCGGCGATGAAATCATGGCTGCCGTTCAGCGCCTCGACTGCCGCCCACTGGCTGATGGTGCAGGGGTTCGAGGTGCTTTGCGACTGTATCTTGCGCATCGCGCCGATCAGCACCTCGGGGCCGGCCGCGAAACCGATCCGCCAGCCGGTCATGCAATAGGCCTTGCTGACGCCGTTGCAGGTCAGCGTCCGGTCGTAAAGCCCCGGCTCGACCTGGGCGGGGGTGCAGAATTGGAACCCGTCATAGGCGAGGTGTTCGTACATGTCGTCGGTCATCACCCAGACATGGGGATGCCGCATCACCACGTCGGTCAGCGCCTTGAGCTCGTCCCGGCTGTAGCCCGCGCCGGTGGGGTTGCTGGGCGAGTTGAAGATGAACCAGCGGGTTTTCGGCGTGATCGCCGCCTCGAGCGCGGCGGGCGTCAGCTTGAACCCGGTCTCGATGCCCGCGGATGCGATCACGGCTTCGCCGCCGGCCAGCCGGACCATGTCGGGATAGCTGACCCAGTAGGGCGCGGGGATCACCACCTCGTCGCCGGGGTTCAACGTGGCCATCAGCGCATTGTAAAGGATCTGCTTGCCGCCCGAGGCGACGCTGACCTGCGCGCGGCTGTAGTCCAGCCCGTTGTCGCGGCGGAACTTGGCGCAGACCGCGTCTTTGAGTTCGGGGATGCCGTCGACGGCGGTGTATTTCGTGCGGCCCGCCTCGATCGCGCGGATGCCCGCCGCCTTGATGTGGTCGGGCGTGTCGAAATCCGGCTCTCCGGCACCGAGGGCGATCACGTCGCGCCCCTCTGCCGCCAGTTCCTGCGCCTTGGTGGTCACGGCGATGGTGGGCGAGGGGCTGACCCGAGATAATGTCGCGGACAGGATCGACATCGCCGCCTCCGGTTTGAGTTCACATGCTCGATGCCATAGGGTACGGTCCAGAGCGGATCAAGGATGATCAGCGGAAAGGGAAGAGATGACGACTGAAAGCAAGGAAAGCTGGTTCGACCCGGATGTGACCACCTTCGGCGACCGTGTCGCCGGGGCGCGCCAGCACGCGGACATGACACAGGCCGAACTGGCCAAGCGGCTTGGCGTCAAGATCAAGACGCTGCGCGCCTGGGAGGACGACCAGTCCGAGCCGCGCGCCAACAAGCTGTCGATGATGGCGGGGCTGCTGAACGTCTCGTTGCTGTGGCTTCTGTCGGGCGAGGGCGAGGGCCCGGACAGTCCCACGCTGGGGGATCTGTCCCCGGATATCAGCGAAATGCTGACCGAGATCCGCGACATCCGCGCGCAGATGGCGCTGTCGACCGACCGCCTGGGTCGGCTGGAGAAGAACCTGCGCGCCAAGCTGAGGGAGGAAGCCGTTGAGTGAGGAACCCCGCGACACGCGGATCAAGCGCCTTGCGATGCGCTCGGTGCGGCGCGGCATCAAGGAGATGGACGTCATCCTCGGCCGCTACGCCACGGCGCGGCTGGCCGAGATGGACGACACCGCCCTCGACGACTACGACGCGCTGCTGGTGGAGAACGATCAGGACCTCTACCAGTGGGTAACCGGGCAGGTGACCCCGCCCGCCCGGCATGCCGGGCTTGTCGACGATATCACCCGCGTCGCCTGCGTATCTAAATAGATCGGATTTTATACGCTATCGTCGGGGTTTAACAGATTATTGGGCTTTATGTTCCATGGTCCGTTGCGAACAGTACCGCACGGAGATGACCATGAGTTTTCACAAGTCCACAGCTTCGCCGGACGCGCAGACCGCGTTCATAACCGGTTATCTCGAGGCGCTTTCGCTTGTCGAACGTCTGCACCGTCTTCTGCTCGACGTCGTCAAGGACGAATTCGAGCGGCTCGGCATCCTTGATATCAACGCGGTGCAGGCGCTGTTGCTGTTCAATATCGGCGATCACGAGGTAACCGCGGGCGAGTTGAAGACGCGCGGCTACTACCAGGGCAGCAATGTCAGCTACAACCTCAAGAAGCTTGTCGAGACCGGGTACATGAACCACCAGCGCTGCGAAGTGGACCGACGTGCCGTGCGGGTGCGGCTGACCGAGAAGGGCCGCGGCATCCGCGATGTCGTGGGCGCGCTTTTCGCCCGGCATGCCGAGGGGCTGGAGTCGCATGGCGTGCTCGGCCCCGACGGCATCGACCAGATCACCAGCTCGCTGCGCCGGGTAGAGCGCTACTGGACCGAACAGATCCGCTACATCTATTGATCCGGGCGCGCGCCCACCACTAGGTCGCTGATCTCGCGAAAGAGCTTGCGCCCCATGGCGCGCTCGAAATCCGCGTAGCCGCGTGCCAGTTCCAGAAAGGCGCCCGGGCCGCGCAGCACCTCGTCGCTGTAATGCGCCACCACGGTCGGGCCGTGGCCCAGCACCACCAGCCCGTTGACGGTGATTCCGTCGAACGGAAAGTGCCGGTAGGCAAGCCGCGGGCCGAATCCCTGGTTGTTGGCGCCGTCGCCCGAGACGTCGATCACCCGGCGCGCGCAATCGGCTGGCGCCCGCGTCATCAGTTGCGCGCCATAGCCCAGGGCCGAGCCGAGCGCAGTGGGAAATTCCGCGGTGACCCGCCGCATGCCGGCGATCGTGGCGACGGCACGGGTGATGTCGTCGGGGCTGCGCAACGGGGTCCAGTCGAGGTGCAGTTGCTGCTGGAATCGCCCGCTCCATTCATAGACGGATAGAACCACGTCGCCGCGTCCGGACATCAGGATCGCGCGCCGGATGTCGGGCGCGTCGAGGGCCGCGGCCAGCCCCTCGCGCTGAAGGTTGTAGTCCAGCGCATCGACGGAGGACGACGCATCGACCGCCAGCGCCAGCGCTAGCCTGCAGGCCGCCTCGGCCGGGGCGGCGCCCAGCCCCGACAGGAGGGCGGCGAGCCTTACCAAGAGCCGGTGTTTTCCATGCTCGCCCATGGCTCGACCGGGGTCAGGGCGTCGCCCTCTTGCAACAGCTCGATCGAGATGTTGTCGGGGCTGCGCACGAAGGCCATGCGCCCGTCGCGCGGGGGCCGGTTGATGGTCACGCCGTTGTCCATCAGATGTTGGCACATGTCGTGGATGTTCTCGACCGAATAGGCCAGATGCCCGAAATGCCGGCTGTCCGAGGGCAGCCCCTCGTCGCCGTCCCAGTTCCAGGTCAGTTCGACGGGGCAGTCCTCCTGACCCTCGGGGGCCATGAAGACGAGGGTGAAGCGCCCGCCCTCGACATCCATGCGGCGCGTCTCCTTGAGGCCGAGAAGGCCGAAGAATCGCATCGTCTCGTCCAGATCCTTGACCCGGACCATGGTGTGCAGATACCGGATTTTCATGTGCTCTCCTTTGTGACCTTTCATGATCAAGATAACCCTGTGCGGCATCATGTCGAGACCGAAGGACGCGCGTGCCGCGGCATGGTGCCCACCGGGACCGCGGGCTATTGTACCATTACGACTCAGTGCATTTGAAAGGCTCCGCCATGCCCCTCAGCCCCGATCAACAGGCCGAAATCGACGCGCAGCGCGCCACGCCGCGCGAGACCCTGCGCGCCACGGCCGACGGGATGGAGCCGCATCTCTACACCGCCCACCCGGTGCTCGACCACGGCTTCGTGCGGGTGATCGACTACATGGGCGACGACGCGGCGATCTGCCAGGCCGCGCGGGTGTCCTACGGGCGCGGCACGAAATCCGTCAGCAACGACGAAGGGCTGATCCGCTACCTGATGCGCCACTGGCATTCGACACCGTTCGAGATGTGCGAGATCAAGCTGCACGTGAAGCTGCCGGTCTTCGTCGCACGCCAATGGATCCGGCACCGCACCGCCAACGTCAACGAGTATTCCGCGCGCTACTCGATCCTCGACCGCGAGTTCTACATTCCCGCGCGCGACGCGCTGGCGGCGCAATCGAGCACCAACAACCAGGGCCGTGGCGCCGCACTGGAGGGCGAGGAGGCCGATCGCGTGCTGCGGCTGCTGACCGACGACGCGATGCGCTGCTACGACCATTACGAGGAGATGATCTCGGATGACGGCCAGCAGGGTCTTGCGCGCGAACTGGCGCGGATGAACCTGCCCGCCAACATCTACA
This sequence comes from Roseovarius sp. D22-M7, assembly GCF_037083785.1. Taxonomy (NCBI): domain Bacteria; kingdom Pseudomonadati; phylum Pseudomonadota; class Alphaproteobacteria; order Rhodobacterales; family Roseobacteraceae; genus Roseovarius; species Roseovarius sp. D22-M7. Next base: position 404 of record NZ_JBAPKY010000016.1, on the reverse strand, counting down.
CGCAATGGTACTGGAAGACCGACCTGCACAACCTGCTGCATTTCCTGCGTCTGCGCGCCGATCCCCACGCGCAATACGAGATCCGGGTCTATGCCGAGGCGATCTGCCGAATCGTCGCCGACTGGGTGCCCGCCGCCTACCGCGCCTTCGCCGATTACCGCATGGGCGGCGCCACGCTGTCGGCCACCGCCATTGATTGCGTGCGGCGGATGCTGGCCGGCGAGGAGGTCACGCAGGAGATATCCGGCATGTCGAAGGGCGAATGGCGCGAGTTCCAGACAGCACTCGGGCGCTGAGGCGGGGCGGGAAGGGGCAGGCATGGCGCAGGAGATTCACCCGCTTTTGCTATGCGGCGGGTCCGGGACGCGGCTTTGGCCGTTGTCGCGCAAGAGCTATCCCAAGCA
>NZ_JBAPKY010000015.1:0-78047 GCF_037083785.1 Roseovarius sp. D22-M7 | reverse complement strand
ATCGTCCAGCTGACGCCCCTTCGGAACATGCCGCCCCTTGCCCCTCCCCGACTTCCAGACGCCCGTCCGCTCATCAAGTGCCATCATGGAACTCCCCTTGCCGAGATCGTATGAAGTTTTCCCCATACTCATTTTTTATTCCTATCAGTCAATAGGTGATTTTTGGGACCATGGCCGTGGCGAGGTTGCCGGGCGGGTTCGCCCGCGGCATGCGCGGTGCCGGGATTTCAGGCATTCCGGCCCTTCGCGTCCCGATCGCATTGAAAATCGGGGCTTCCTGCAGGAACAGGCGGGACAGCATCGCTGCCAGCACGGCAGCGATACGAAAAAATGTTTCCCTTTGGTAAAGTTTTTGTTTCAAAAGTACCAATTCTTGATCATGATCGCGGTACTGCCGGTCGTGGCGTCCAGAAGGTCCAAATTGGTCAACCATTGGCCGGACAGGGGGCGGACGTCCGGGCCGCGGCACGAGACGAGAGACGGTGACACGCTCGCCGCCAACACAACAGGGAAAGGAAGACCGAAATGACACCCGAAGACACCGCGTTCTACGCGGACCAAGTCACCTTGAATTCACTGGTGCAGAACCTGCTCTATGCCTCCGGCACGGTGGGGGCGATCCTGGTCGTCGTGGGGCTGCTTCTGATCGATGCGGGCACGGCGCGTCGCAAGAACCTCTTCAACTCGACGATCGAGAAATCGCTCGGCTTCTTCATCGGCTTCGCGACCTATTACTTCATCGGGTTCGGGCTGTGGGCGTCGCAATACTACATCATCGAGGGCGCCACGATGATGGATTCCATCAAGGATTGGTGGATTGGCGGCGGGCTGACCAATTCGCTGGCCCAGAACGTCGATCCGGCGATCTTTCCCGGGCTGAACACCTTCCAGATCTTCGTGTTCTTCCTCGCGGTCTTTGCGGGGATCATCAACATCCTGCTGCATTTCGCGGTGTCCGAACGCATGAAGGCGTCGGCCTTCTACGTCACCTGCGTGGTGGCCGCGGTCGTCTCGTCGCTGCTGAGCTATGCCACCTGGGGATCGGTCGGGCCGCTGACCAATGCGGGGTTCCACGATTTCTTCGGCGTGGGCTTCGTCTACATGTTCCCGGCGGGCATGGCGCTGGTCTTTACCCTGAGACTGAAGGCGCGCCCGGGCATGATGGCCCCGCATGAGCGGGTCTCGGCCTATCTCGCCACCAGCATCGGGCTGGCGGCACCGGGCCTCTTGCTGATCTTCGCGGGTCTGCCGATGGTCATCCTGTCCTGCCTGTTCTTCTTCGATCCGCAGGCGCTGGCGGTCAGCGTGACCATGGCCGATACCAGCGTGGGGGTCGCCCTCAACAACTATGCGCTGGTCTGGGCCGGCGGGGCGATCGGCGGGCTGATCCTGGCCTATGCGTCGGGCAACTATGCCTACACGCTGCTTGGCCCGCTTGCCGGCTACGTCGCGGGGGCGTCGGGCTTTGACGTCTACATGCCCTGGCAGGCCTTCATCATCGGGCTGGTCGCGCCGCTTGCGGCCTATCTGGTGTACGAGTTCACGCTCAAGCGCGGCATCGACGAGCACAAGCTGTTTCCGCTGTTCCTCGGCGCCGGGACGTTCGGCATGCTGGCCCTGGGGATCTTCAAGGCGGGCACGCCGCGCGGCGGCTATCTGGGGATCGAGGAGGGCGCCTACGCGTTCCAGCATGGCGAGATCTCGCTGCTGATGCAGCTTGCGGGCATCGCGACCTGTGTCGGCGCGGGCGTCGTGACGGCGCTGGTTCTGTCGCTGATCTTCGAGAACACGATCGGCATGAGCGTCACCGAGGATGATCAGATCGACGGTCTCGATTCCAAGCTCTGGGGTCTGGAGCCCGACGTGATCACCCATGCCGACAATACGCCGCGCATCTGATCGGGTGCGCATCAGAGGGATCCCCGGCCTCGGCGGGGGGTCCTGTTCCTCGGGACCGGCTTGCAGACCTACCCGCCAGGGCGCATGATTCCGCCATTGGGCCCGAAAGGATGGCACACCGGATGAACGATACCGTGAAGACAGATATCCAGATTGGCCAGACGCTCGGCGAGACGGTGCGCGTCGTCGTGGACACGCTGACCGCACGGATCCATTCCGGCGACTACCCGACCGATTCGCGCCTGCCCAGCGAACGCGCCCTCGCCGTGGAACTGGGGGTGTCGCGCAACACGCTGCGCGAGGCGCTGGACGTGCTCGAAGCCCGGAAAATGGTCCGCCGGCGCCAGGGCAGCGGAAGCTTCGTCATCTACCACTCCGACAGCCCCGATGCCCCGCTGCCCGGCTCGCTCGGAGAGCGCACCAGCCCGCTCGATCATCTCATTGTCCGCTCGATCATCGAACCCGAGATGATCCGTCTCGCCGTCATGAACATGACGCCGAAGGAACTCGACATGCTGGCGCGCACCGTCGCCAGCATCGAGGCCGTGCGCACCGATCTCGCCGAATTCACGCGCCGCGAGGAGGAATTCTATCGTGCCATTGCCAGGGCCACGCGCAATCCGCTGCTCGAATCCTGCTACGAGCTGACGATCGAGGTCTGCCGACAAAGCTTTCGCACCGCGCTGATGCGCAAGCACCTGACGCCGGACCGGATCCAGACCTACCAGACCCGGTTCAATTCCCTGTTCAACGCCATCGCGACCCGCGATGTCGAGGCCGCGGTGGAAATCACCAAGCTGCACCTTGTCGACGAACAGAAGCTGTTTCTGCACACCGGCTGACGGGTCTCAATCCACCACGTCCCGCGCGCCCAGGCCGGTCGGACGGTGCCCCGTCTCGATCCGCTGATGCCATAGCTGACCCAGCCGCGCCATGTTCTCGCGCAAGAGCGGCTCGTGCGCCGCGAGCCAGTCCGGGATGGAGCCGAACTCCACGATGCGCGCGCGGCCCTCCTGCAGGGTCACGACCGGCCAGTCCCCGATCAGCGCGTTGTCGATGCCGAAGATCGACTCGCCCCACCACCGCGCCGGACCGAAGGCATGGGTGACAGGGTCCATCTGCTTCATGGTGGCCAGAACGGAGACCGGATGCGCCGACGAGACCTTTTCGACGGCGGCGTGCCAGATGTCGAGGATCGCGACATATTCCCAGCTGACCGCGCTCCAGCTGCCCGGGTAGCGCGCGTTGTATTCCTTGAAGAAGGTGCTGGGCCGGTTGAAGAAAAACGCCTTTCGGGCAAGTTCCGGATCGTCGAAATCGGGAAACTGGAAGACCGCGCCCTCCATGAACTCGACCGAGGTGCGGGCGATCAGCCGCTGGTAATTGTCCAGCGTGCAGGACAGGATCCGGCCGGTGAAGCCTTTCTCGAAGGCGTATTCCGTCATCGCGTGCACCATCGGCGTCAGGCTGGTACACCAGCACAGCACATCCGGCTGCGCATCTAGCATCGGCTGCACGATCGCGGCGACATCGGTCAGCGTCGGGGCATATTGCACATCCTTGACCACATCCAGCCCGGCGGCCTCGCACGCGGCGCGATAGGTGGCAAGGGAAGGCATGCCAAGCGCGTCCTTCTGGCTGCACAGCGCCACGCGGCCCAGATCCGGGCGGTTGCGCGCCAGCCAGTCGACCCCGGTGACATTGTAGATCGGGTGAACCTCGGACGGGGCGATCAGGTACCTTGTATCGGGCGACAGGTCGCTGGGCAGCAGGGTCGAGGTCAGCACCTTGTGCTCTGACAGGAAGCTGCGCAGCGGCGTGAAGGTGTCCCCGCCCAGCATCATCAGCAACCGGACCTGTTCCGTCAGAACCAGGTGGCGCGCCCCTTCCATCGCGCGTTCGGGGTCGTAGCCGCAATCGAACGGAATGATCCTGACCGGGTAGCGCCGGCCGCCGATCAGCATGCCCCCGGCCCGGTTCAGCCAGTCCTCCCACAGGCGACAGCCGTGCAGCCCCGGCAGGCCCCAGGAACTGACCGGCCCGGTCAGGGGCGCGAGAAAGCCGATCCTGATCGGCTCGGTCATGCCGACAGGATCGCTGGGAAACAGCGACGTGACGGCCATGCGGTGGGCGAAGCTCGAGCTGGACATGCCATGTGCTACCACCCGCGCGATCAAAGTCAAAGCAGACGAATTTTATTGTAGGGGATAATTTATCCCTGTGATGAATAATCATTGACAGGGCGGGCCGGAAGGGGCGAGTTTGGTTCAGACCAAAAGCACCAATTCAGATAGCTCAACAGGAGAGACAGACATGGCTGCAAAACGTGTGGCGATCATCGGCGCGGGCCCCTCGGGTCTGGCGCAGCTTCGCGCCTTCCAGTCCGCGAAGGAAAACGGCGAAGAGATCCCCGAAGTGGTCTGCTTTGAAAAGCAGGACAACTGGGGCGGTCTGTGGAACTACACGTGGCGCACCGGCCTCGACAAGGATGGTGAACCGGTACATTGCTCGATGTATCGCTACCTGTGGTCCAACGGCCCCAAGGAGGGGCTGGAATTCGCCGATTACAGCTTCGACGATCATTTCGGCAAGGAAATCGCCAGCTACCCGCCCCGCGCCGTGCTGTTCGACTATATCCAGGGCCGCGTGGACAAGGCCGGGTTGCGCGACTGGATCCGCTTCAGCCACCTCGTCCGCGACGTGCAATACGACGAGGCCAGCGGCCTGTTCCGGCTTACCGCGCGCGACACGAAGAATGACAGCGAATCGGTCGAGGAATTCGACCACGTGATCGTGGCGACGGGGCATTTCTCGATTCCCAACGTTCCCGAATATCCCGGCTTCGACCAGTTCAACGGGCGCATCCTGCACGCGCATGATTTCCGCGACGCGCGCGAATTCGAGGGCAAGGACATCCTGATCATGGGCGCCAGCTACTCGGCCGAGGATATCGGCTCGCAATGCTGGAAATACGGCTGCAAGTCGATCGTGTCGTGCTATCGCTCGGCGCCCATGGGGTTCGACTGGCCCGACAACTGGGACGAGGTGCCGGCGCTGGTCAGGGTCGATGGCAAGACCGCCCACTTCAAGGACGGCACCAGCCGCGACGTCGATGCCATCATCCTGTGCACCGGCTACCGGCACCATTTCCCCTTCCTGCCCGACGATCTGCGGCTGAAGACCGCCAACCGGCTGGCCTCGGACGATCTCTACAAGGGCGTGGTCTGGGTGCATAACCCCCGGATGTTCTACCTCGGGATGCAGGACCAGTGGTTCACCTTCAACATGTTCGACGCGCAGGCCTGGTGGGTCCGCGACGCGATCTTGGGCAAGGTCGAGATCCCGGACCGGGCGACGATGGAGGCCGACTGGAAAGACCGCCAGGCGCTGGAAGATGAAAACGCGACCGATCCCGACTGCATCCAGTACCAGGGCGACTACATCAAGGAGCTGGTCGCAGAGACCGATTATCCCAGCTTCGACGTGCAGGCCGCCTGCCAGGCGTTCTTCGAATGGAAGAAGCACAAGAAGCAGAACATCATGACCTTCCGCGATCACGGCTATGTCTCGCCGCTCACCGGCAGGAAGGCCCCGGCGCATCATACCGCGTGGAAGGATGCCCTCGATGACAGCATGGACGCCTACCTGAACGCCTGACGGTGGCCTGTCCCGGGCGCGCGACGGATGTCTCGTCCGACCCCGCCCGGGACGGCACCGCGTTTGGGGGCGAGAGTCGTCACCATGCCCACCCGCGGACGCGTGCCCGATACCGGCGCACTGGGCGGCTGGACTCGGAAAAGCGCGCCGCGGCATGAAATTGGCGGGGCAAGGGGGCCCGGCGAAACCTCGCACGCACGTCAACGGCAAGACGATCAAACAGCGTCTTGTCGTCCCGCCGGCCGCCACACGCAGCCTCCACGAGGTCACGCTGCGAAACAAATTTTCCCTATGGTAAAGTTTTTGTTTGAAAATCGTCGGTTTTTAATGATCATCGGTCAAAACAAAAGCAATCCAACGGGAGGACATCTGAATGGATACCGATATCGGCGCTTTGACGGTGATATTCACCGAGTTCTATTACTGGGTGACGATCCCCCTCATGTTCCTGATCCATGTCGGCTTCTGCATGTACGAAGTCGGTGCATCACGGCACAAGAACCACCTCCACACGGTGATGAAGAACACCATGCTCATCCCGCTTGTCACCGTGACATTCTTCTTCTTCGGGTGGTGGATCTATTTCGCCTTCCCCAACGGTCCCGGCATCACCGGCGGCCTGACGCAATCCGACCACGCCGTGCCATGGTCGGAACTGATGGGCACGCATCTGGGTGGCCCGGGCCCGGCTCTGGAGTCCGCGCAAGGCTACGGCGCTGATCTGGGCAACGCGTTCTGGTCGCGCCTGAACGGCGTGTTCTGGGCGGCGTTCCTGCTGTTCTCGTGGACGGCGGCATCGATCGTCTCGGGCGCGACGATCGAACGGATCCGCCCCTCGGCCTTCTGGATCCTCGCCGTCGTCATCGGCTCTTTCACCTGGATCATCGACGCGGCCTGGGGCTGGCATCCCGACGGCTGGATGGTCACGCAGCTGGGCTACCATGACGCCTACGCCTCGGGCGTGATCCACGCCATCGCCGGGGGATTCGCGCTCGGGGTGGTCTGCGTGCTGGGGCCGCGGATCGGCAAGTTCGCCCCCGACGGCACACCGCGCAACATCAACCCGCACAACAAGTGGCTGGTCACCATCGGGCTGTTCCTGATCTATTGCGGGTTCTGGGGCTTCTACGTCGCCTGCAACGTGCCGATCATCGCCTCGGGCGACATCGGCGCCGCCGAAGGCACCTTTACCGCCACGACGATCTACCTGACCCCCACCACCCTGTCGGCGATCGTCTTCAACTTTCTCATGTCGCTGTCGGGCGGGATGCTCGCGGGCTATGTCGTGTCTCGCGGCGACGCGTTCTGGACCTATTCCTGCGGCCTGGCGGGCATCATCACCGCCTCCGCGGGGAACGACCTCTATCATCCGATCCAGGCGATGCTCATCGGCGGCGTCGGCGCCGTCTGTGCCTACAAGCTGCATTTCTGGGTCGAACGGAGGTTCAAGATCGACGATCCGGTGGGGGCGGTCGCCGTGCACGGCTATGCCGGCTTCATCGGGCTGGTGATCTGCGGCTTCATGCTGTGGGGACACCCGGCAACGGCGGGCTATCACGCCGAGGCCGCCTTCATCACGCCGTGGGGCCAGTTCCTGGGCGCGTGCATCATGTTCATCGTTCTGGGCTTCATCCCGGCCTTCGTCGTCTCCAAGATCCTGTCGATGCTGGGCATGCTTCGGGTGCCGCCCGCGGTGGAGCTTGTGGGCCTCGACATGAGCGAGGAAATGCGTGAAGAGGCCGACGCCATCGAGGTCTCGCAAGCCGACATAGCCGAGGCACGGCGCCTCGGCCTGCTATCCTAGGGAGGGACGACACATGTCTACCACACTCGTCGAAAGCTGGTCGGGCGCGGAGCTCGACGCGCTCGGCCCGATCTATCCCATGGTGGGAACCGAGGTTATGCTGTTGATCGCCGGGCTGATCTTCTGGCTCGCATACCATGTCCTGCAGTACGGCATCGAGAAGAAGGAGATGGAAGAAGACGAGACCGCCGCCCGAAGCGCCGAACGTCTGCAGCGCGTCTTCGAGGAAGAGGCGCGGGAATAAGCGCCGCGCCGTCCCGCGTAACACGCCAAGGCCGCCCCGGCGATCCGGCGCGCTTCCGGATCGCGGGAGAAGCCACCGAAAGCCCGCCGCCCGAAAGGTCGGCGGGCTTTTGTCATGGTCCTTTCCCGGGCAGGCCCCCCCGATGTCATCGGATTGGCGCGGCGCATGCATGTCGACGCACGCGGCGCGCCCTGACGGATCGCCGCCCGGACCGCCGCCGTCAGGTGCGCACCAGCGCCTCGTAGGCATCGGCGATCTCGCGGGTCAGCGCGCCCACCTCGAAGCTGTACTCGCCGATCTGGCCCACCGGCGTCACCTCGGCGGCCGAGCCGGTCAGCCAGCATTGCTCGAACCCCTCCATCTCCTCTGGCATGATGTGGCGCTCGTGCACCTTGATCTGGCGGTCCCGCAGCAGTCCGATCACCGTCTGCCGCGTCAGCCCGTTGAGGATCGCGTCGGGCAGCGGCGTGTGCACCTCGCCGTCCTTGACGAAAAAGACGTTGGCACCCGTCGCCTCGGCCACGTAGCCGCGGTAGTCGAGGAACATGGCGTCCGAGAACCCCTTGGCCTCGGCGGCATGCTTGGACATGGTGCAGATCATGTAGAGCCCCGCCGCCTTGGCCGAGGTGGGGATCGTCTCGGGGCTGGGTCTCTTCCATTTCGCGATGTCGAGCTTCGCGCCGCTGGTCTTGGCGTCGCCGTAATAGCTGCCCCATTCCCACGCGGTGACCGCCATGCGGATCGGGTTGCGCGCCGCGGCGACGCCCATGTCCTCGCCCGCGCCGCGAAAGGCCAGCACCCGCAGATAGGCGTTGCGCAGCCCGTTGGCCTCGAGCACCGCCTGCTTGGCGGCCTCGATCTGGTCGACGCTGTAGGGGATCGGCATGTCGAGCAGCTCGCCGGATTTCAGCAGGCGCTCGGAATGCGCACGGCTCTTGAACACCTTTCCGTCATAGCACCGCTCGCCCTCGAAGACCGAGCTTGCGTAATGCAGCGCATGGCTGAGGACATGCACCTTCGCGTCGCGCCAGTCCACCAGCGCCCCGTCCATCCAGATCTTGCCGTCGCGGTCGTCATAGCCGGCCATGTCCCGTCTCCCTCAAGGCATTTGCACAAGTTGCGCGCAATACGTCCACATCGGACATGAAGTTGCGCAAAATCTGCGAGTCGCTACCAGTCCGCTCTTGGAATGTCAATAAAGCTGACTTAAACTGGGACAGGAAAAAGATCAACCAGACCGGAGCATATTGCATGGCCGAACTCCAGGGTGGCGAGAACCTGCTGTTTCTGACCGACGAGCAACTGCGCCAGGGCATCGAGGCGATGTTCTTCGCCTACCAGGGCTTTACCGCCGATCCCGACCGCATCCTCGCGACCATGGCCTACGGGCGCGCACATCACCGCGCGATGCATTTCATCGCCCGCATCCCGGGCACCACGGTGACCAACCTGCTGGCGATCCTCGACGTGACCAAGCAGTCGCTCAACCGGGTGCTGCGCACGCTGATCGAGGACGGGCTCGTGGAAAGCCGCATCGGCAATGCCGACAAGCGCGAGCGTAACCTCTACCTGACCGAAGCAGGCGCGGCGCTGGAGCGCAAGCTGTCGGACGCGCAGCGCAGCCGCATGCGCGCCGCCTACCGCGCCGCCGGGCCGCAATCGGTGGCGGGGTTCCGCCGCGTGCTCGAGGCGATGATGGAACCCGAGATGCGGCGGCGCTACAATGCCATCCGGGAGAGGGATGCATGACCGAGCCCGCGCCGCATCTGCTGATCGTCGACGACGACGAGCGCATCCGCGACCTGTTGCGCAAGTTCCTGATCCGGAACGGCTTTCTGGTGTCTGTGGCGCGCGATGCGGGGCATGCGCGCCGGGTTCTGGCGGGGCTGGATTTCGACCTGATCGTGATGGACGTGATGATGCCCGGCGAAAGCGGCGTCGACCTGACGCGCGCGATCCGGGCGACGCAGGACACGCCAATCCTGCTGCTGACCGCGCGCGGCGAGACAACCGACCGCATCGAGGGGCTCGAGGCCGGCGCCGACGACTACCTGCCCAAGCCGTTCGAGCCCAAGGAGCTGCTGTTGCGGATCAACGCCATTTTGCGCCGCCTGCCGGACGCGGCCCAGGAGGAGGCCGAGCCGAAGATCGTGCAGATGGGCCCGGTGCGCTACGATGTCGGGCGCGCCGAACTGAGCCGCGACGGCGTTCCCGTCCGCCTGACCGCCACCGAGGTGCAGCTGATGCGCATCTTCGCCGAGAACATGCGCCGGGCGGTCAGCCGCGCGCGCCTCGTCGAGGATCTGGGCCGCGATGGCGGCCACGCCCAGGAGCGCGCGGTCGACGTGCAGATCACCCGGCTGCGCCGCAAGATCGAGGACGACCCCAAGCAGCCACGCTACCTGCAGACGGTGCGCGGCGAGGGCTACATGCTCGCCCCCGACTGAAGGCGGGTGGTTTTTCCAAACGGTGTGGCTGCGCCACGCAGATCCCTGGGGTTGGGGGCGCTGCCCCCGCCGCCGCGATGCGGCGTCTCCCCCGGAGTATTTCGGGAAAGATGAAGCAGGGGCGCGCATTTCAAGCGCGGCACTTGATAGCTGGGCGCGCGCGCTGTATCTGCGATACATGACACGGATTTTCGACATATCGGATCGCGCCCGTCTTCCGTGGCGCTTTTTCGGGGGGCTGCGGCGCGCGACGGCCAGCCCAGGAGCGATGGTGCCGATATCGCACCTATAGTCTCCACATCCATGAACGGGAGAGGACGCATGTCCCCCAAGACACTCTATGACAAGATCTGGGACGCCCACCTGGCCCACGAGGCCGAGGACGGCACCTGTCTTTTGTATATCGACCGCCATCTCGTGCACGAGGTCACCAGCCCGCAGGCCTTCGAGGGGCTGCGCATGGCGGGGCGCGCGGTGCGCAAGCCCGGCAACACCATCGCCGTGCCCGATCACAACGTGCCCACCACGCCGGACCGCGCGCAGGGCATCGAGAATCCTGAAAGCCGCATCCAGGTCGAGGCGCTGGATCGCAACGCCGAGGATTTCGGCATCCATTACTACCCGGTGAACGATATCCGCCAAGGCATCGTGCATATCATCGGCCCCGAACAGGGCTGGACCCTGCCGGGCATGACCATCGTCTGCGGCGACAGCCACACCGCGACGCATGGCGCCTTCGGGGCGCTGGCGCATGGCATCGGCACGAGCGAGGTCGAGCATGTGCTGGCCACGCAGACGCTGATCCAGCGCAAGGCCAAGAACATGAAGGTCGAGATCACCGGCACACTGCCGCCCGGGGTCACCGCCAAGGACATCACCCTGTCGGTGATCGGCGCGACCGGCACCGCCGGCGGCACCGGCTACGTGATCGAGTATTGCGGCGAGGCGATCCGCGAGTTGTCGATGGAAGGCCGCATGACGGTCTGCAACATGGCGATCGAGGGCGGCGCGCGCGCCGGTCTGATCGCGCCCGACGAGACGACATTTGAATACGTCAAGGGCCGTCCCCACGCCCCGAAAGGCGCAGAGTGGGAGGCCGCGATGACCTGGTGGCGCACGTTGCACTCCGACGATGACGCGCATTGGGACAAGGTGGTCACCCTCAAGGGCGAGGAGATCGCGCCGGTGGTCACCTGGGGCACCAGCCCCGAGGACGTGCTGCCGATCGACGGCGTGGTGCCCGATCCTGCCAGCTTCGAGGGCGGCAAGGTCGACTCGGCGCGCCGCGCGCTCGACTACATGGGGCTGATCCCCGGCCAGAAGCTGAGCGAGGTCGAGATCGACACCGTCTTCATCGGCTCCTGCACGAATGGCCGGATCGAGGATCTGCGCGCCGCCGCCGAGATCCTGAAGGGCAGGAAGATCGCCGTCAAACGCGCGATGATCGTGCCCGGTTCGGGCCTCGTGCGCGCGCAGGCCGAGGAAGAGGGGCTGGCCGAGATCTTTACCGAGGCCGGATTCGAATGGCGGCTGGCAGGCTGTTCCATGTGTCTTGCCATGAACCCCGATCAGCTGTCCCCGGGCGAGCGCTGCGCGGCGACGTCGAACCGCAACTTCGAGGGCCGCCAGGGTCGCGGCGGGCGCACCCACCTGATGAGCCCCGCGATGGCCGCGGCGGCGGCGGTGACCGGTCGGCTGACCGACATACGGGAGATCACGTGATGGAAAAGTTCGACAAGCTCAGCGGCATCGCCGCCCCCCTGCCGATCATCAATGTCGATACCGACATGATCATCCCAAAGCAGTTCCTGAAGACGATCAAGCGCTCTGGCCTCGGGGTGAACCTCTTCGACGAGATGCGCTATGACGACGAAGGCCGTGAGATCCCCGATTTCGTGCTCAACAAGCCGCAATATCGCGACGCGCAGATCCTGATCGCCGGCGACAATTTCGGCTGCGGGTCCAGCCGCGAACATGCGCCCTGGGCGATCAAGGATTTCGGCATCCGCTGCATCATCGCGCCTTCGTTCGCCGACATCTTCCACAGCAACTGCTTCAAGAACGGCATCCTGCCCATCGCACTGCCCTCGGCGCAGGTGGACCTGCTGATGCGCGAGGCCGAGAAGGGCGCCAATGCCCGGATCGAGGTCGATCTCGAGGCGCAGACCGTCACCACGCCCGACGGCACCGTGCTGCCTTTCGAGGTGGACGCGTTCAAGAAGCACTGCCTGCTGGAAGGGCTCGACGATATCGGCCTGACGCTGGCCCGCAGCGAGGCCATCGACGCGTTCGAGGCCCGCGCGGCGCAGGAGCGTCCCTGGGTCTGAGGGGGCCCGCCATGCGGTGGCTGATCGCGTTCTGCATCGCCCTGATGGCGGGGCCTGTGCTGGCCGACGGGCTGCGCATTGCTACCTGGAATGTCGGGCTCGACCGCACGGGGCCCGGCATCCTGCTGCGCGACATCCTGCGCGACGAGGATCCGCAGATCGCCGCGATCAGCCGCGTCCTCGCCCGCACGGATCCGGATATCGTGGTGCTGCAAAAGGTCGATTACGACCTCGACCTGCACGCCCTGCGCGCGTTGCGCGACCGGCTGGCCGAAGGCGGCCCGCGTTACGATCACATCTTCGCGCGCCGGCCCAATAGCGGCATGCCCACCGGCCTCGACATGGATGGCGACGGGCGGCGCGGAAACGAGCGCGACGCGCAAGGCTACGGCGCGTTCTCCGGCCAGGCCGGCATGGCGATCCTGTCGCGCTACCCGATCGAGGCCGAGGCGGTGCAGGATTTCAGCACGCTTCTGTGGCGCGACCTGCCCGGCGCGCTGCTGCCCACGCATGAGGGTGGCACGCCCTTTCCCTCGGCCGAAGCGCAAGACATCCAGCGACTGTCCTATACCGGGCACTGGGTGGTCCCGATCCTGCTGCCCTCCGGCCCGCTGCACCTGATGGCCTTTCACGCCGGCCCGCCGGTCTTCGACGGGCCCGAGGATGCCAACGGCCGGCGCAATCATGACGAGATCCGCTTCTGGCAGCTTTACCTCGACGGGGCGTTCGGGCCGGCGCCCGACACGCGCTTCGTGGTGATGGGTGACGCCAATCTCGACCCCGCTCGCGGGGACGGGCGGCGCGCGGCGATCCGCGCGCTTCTGACCGATCCCCGGCTGCAGGATCCGCGCCCCGCCCATGACGGCCCGCCGCCGCGCCACGCCACCGTGCACTGGGATCAGACGGGGCCGCGTCGCGTCAGCTACATCCTGCCCTCGGCGGATCTGCGGGTCGTCGCCTCGGGCATCCATTGGCCGCCCGAGGGCACGCCGGCGGGTGATCTCGCCGCGACCGCCAGCCATCACCGCCTGATATGGGTGGAGCTTGCGCTGCCCTGAGAGCGGGTTCGCATGCGGGGCTTTCTTGACCCCGCCGGGCGCGCGCTATAGGCCAAGCGGCACCCGCGATGTCACAAGGATGATGCCCATGACCACCCGTTCGCTTCTCATTCTGCCCGGTGACGGGATCGGCCCCGAGGTCATGGCCGAGGTCCGCCGCATCATCGACTGGTTCGGGACGGCGCGGAGTCTCGCCTTCGAGGTGGCCGAGGACCTGGTCGGCGGCGCCGCCTACGACGCACATGGCACGCCGCTGACCGATGCCGCGATGGCCCGCGCGCAGGACGTGGACGCGGTGCTTCTGGGGGCCGTCGGCGGGCCGAAATACGACGATCTGGATTTCGCCGTGAAGCCGGAACGCGGGCTGCTGCGCCTGCGCAAGGAGATGGATCTTTTCGCCAACCTGCGGCCCGCGCAATGCTTCGACGCGCTGGCCGATTTTTCGTCCCTGAAGCGCGATGTGGTCGCCGGGCTCGACATCATGATCGTGCGCGAACTGACGAGCGGGGTCTATTTCGGCGAGCCGCGCGGCATCGTCACCGAGGGCAACGAGCGGGTCGGCATCAACACGCAGCGCTACACCGAGTCCGAGATCGAGCGCGTGGCGCGCGCCGCGTTCGAGCTGGCGCGCAAGCGCGCGGGCAAGCTCTGCTCGATGGAGAAGGCCAACGTGATGGAATCTGGCGTGCTCTGGCGCGAGGTGGTCAGCCGCGTGGGCGCCGCCGACTACCCCGATGTGGAGCTGTCGCACATGTACGCGGATGCGGGTGCCATGCAGCTGACCCGCTGGCCCAAGCAATTCGACGTGATCGTGACCGACAACCTCTTCGGCGATCTACTCTCGGATCTCGCCGCAATGCTGACCGGCAGCCTTGGCATGTTGCCCTCGGCCTCGCTCGGGGCGCCGATGGCGGGTGGCCGGCCCAAGGCGCTATACGAGCCGGTGCACGGCAGCGCGCCCGACATCGCGGGGCAGGGCAAGGCCAACCCGATCGCCTGCATCCTCAGCTTCGCGATGGCTTTGCGCTATTCCTTCGATCTCGGCGACGAGGCGGCGCGCGTGGAACGGGCGGTGGAAAAGGTGCTGGCCGACGGGCTGCGCACCGCCGATCTGGCGGGCGAGGAGGGCGTCGTGCCGGTCTCGACCACGCAGATGGGCGACGCGATCCTCGCGGCGCTGGAGGAGAGTGTCTGAGCGTTTTAGCGCGTCCTGTCATACCAAGCAAGGGACGGCCAACGTGCCTTGCGCGGACTCAAGGCGCGGAACGCGCCGCCGCGCAGCGCCGCATTTCAATCGCATGTCCGCCCCCTCGGGCGGGCGCTTCTGCGACATCTCGAACCCGCGGAGCCGTTGCAGGTGTCTTCACGATAAAGCGCGCGGCTCAATCGTGTGAGCGCGCACCCGGCGGTCGGGCGCCGCGCGGGGTGATCACCCCCCGCTTCCGCCCTTGATCCCGGCGCGCGGCGGGTCTATACGCCCATCCGGTGCTTCAGGCCCGACACAGACATGCGGGCCCGCGGGCCCGATCCAGATCAAGCAAGCCGCGTTCGGCCGCTCCCGTCGCTGGGGGCCGTATCCGGCAAGGAGAATGCGACGATGAAACTACATGAACTGCGGGACAATCCCGGCGCGACGAAGCGCAAGAAACGTATCGGCCGCGGCCCCGGCTCGGGCATGGGCAAGACCGGCGGGCGCGGCATCAAGGGCCAGAAATCCCGCTCGGGCGTGGCGATCAAGGGCTACGAGGGCGGCCAGATGCCGATCTACCAGCGCCTGCCCAAGCGCGGCTTCACCAAGCCGAACCGCAAGGACTACGCGGTGGTCAATCTCGGCCTGATCCAGAAATTCGTGGATGCCGGCAAGATCGACGCGAGTGCGCCCATCACCGAGGACGTGCTGGTCGGGTCGGGCCTGCTGCGGCGCAAGCGCGACGGCGTGCGCATCCTCGCCAAGGGCGATGTGAGCGCCAAGCTCGACCTGCAGGTCACCGGCGCGTCGCAATCCGCCAAGGACGCCGTCGAGAAGGCCGGCGGCACGCTGGCGGTCGCGACCGCGGCACAAGCCGCCGAATAAGAGGTTGTGAGCGGCCAAGGCGCCGCTTACATTTCACCTCGACCGTTCTTCCCGACGCCGCCTGTGCTCAACCGCAGCCCGGGGCGGCGTCGACACATGAAAGAGACCCGCGCATGGTATCCGCAGCAGAGCAAATGGCCGCCAATACAAGCTGGGCCGCGCTTGGCAAGGCCACCGATCTCCGCAACCGCATCCTGTTCACGCTGGGGCTGCTGATCGTCTACCGGCTTGGCACCTTCATCCCGGTGCCGGGCATCGACGGCGCGGCGCTGCGCGAATTCATGGACGGGGCGCAGGCGACGATCGGCGGCATGCTGTCGATGTTCACCGGCGGCGCGCTCGGGCGGATGGGGATCTTCGCGCTGGGCATCATGCCCTACATCTCGGCCTCGATCATCGTGCAGTTGATGACGGCGATGGTCCCCAAGCTCGCGCAGCTCAAGAAAGAGGGCGAGCAGGGGCGCAAGAAGATCAACCAGTACACCCGCTACGGCACGGTGTTCCTGGCGACGCTGCAATCCTACGGGCTGGCCGTCAGCCTGCAATCGGGCGAGCTGGTGCAGACCCCGGGGCTGTTCTTCATCGCGTCGTGCATGATCACCCTCGTGGGCGGCACGATGTTCCTGATGTGGCTGGGCGAGCAGATCACCGCGCGCGGCGTCGGCAACGGCATCTCGCTGATCATCTTCGTGGGCATCATCGCCGAGATCCCCTCGGCGCTGGCGCAGTTCTTCGCCTCGGGGCGCTCGGGCGCGATCAGCCCGGCGGTGATCGTCGGCGTGATCCTCATGGTGGTCGCGGTGATCGCCTTCGTGGTGTTCATGGAACGCAGCTTGCGCAAGATCCACATCCAGTATCCGCGCCGGCAAGTGGGCATGAAGGTCTATGACGGCGGCTCGTCGCACCTGCCGGTCAAGGTCAACCCGGCGGGCGTGATCCCGGCGATCTTCGCCTCGTCGCTCTTGCTGCTGCCGGCCACGCTGGGCACCTTCTCTGGCACCCAGACCGGCCCGGTGATGTCGACGATCATGGCCTATTTCGGCCCCGGCCAGCCGCTCTACCTGCTGTTCTTCGCGGGCATGATCATCTTCTTCACCTATTTCTACACCTTCAACGTCTCGTTCAAACCCGATGACGTGGCCGAGAACCTCAAGAACCAGAACGGCTTCATCCCCGGCATCCGGCCGGGCAAGCGCACCGAGGAATACCTCGAATACGTGGTCAACCGGATCCTCGTGCTCGGCTCGCTCTACCTGACCGCCGTCTGCCTGCTGCCCGAAGTGCTGCGCAACCAGTTCGCGATCCCGTTCTATTTCGGCGGCACCTCGGTGCTGATCGTGGTCTCGGTGACCATGGACACCATCCAGCAGGTGCAATCCCACCTGCTCGCCCATCAATACGAGGGGCTGATCGAGAAATCGCAGCTCAGCGGCAAGGGCCGCAAGAAAGGCCGCCGGGGCGCCGGCCGAAGCGGAAAGGGACGCCGATGAACATCATTCTTCTGGGACCGCCCGGGGCGGGCAAGGGCACGCAGGCGCAACACCTGGCGCAATCCCGCGACATGATCCAGTTGTCCACCGGCGACATGCTGCGCGCGGCCAAGGACAGCGGATCGGAGATGGGGCAGATCGTGGCCGACGTGATGGCGCGCGGCGACCTGGTGACCGACGATATCGTGATCGGCCTGATCCGCGAACGGCTGCAGGGCGACAAGCGCGGCGGCGTCATCTTCGACGGCTTCCCGCGCACGCTGGCACAGGCCGACGCGCTGGACAATCTGCTGACCGAACAGGGTGAAACCCTGGATGCGGTGATCGAGCTGCGCGTCGATGACGACACGTTGGTGCAGCGCATCGTCGGCCGCGCCGAAGAGGCCAAGGCGGCCGGCCAGGCCGTGCGCGCCGACGACAATGCCGACAGTGTCCGCCAGCGGCTGATGGAATATTACAAGAAGACCGCGCCGCTGATCGGCTACTATCACGCAAAGGGCAAGCTTGTGCCGGTCGACGGGCTTGGCGGGATCGACGCGGTCAAGGCGGATATCGAGGCGGCCCTCGACAGATGATCTCGGGACAGCGTGAACGAGGGCTTGACGCTTTGTTCATTTCTGACTAGGCGATGATTTCTCGCCGTCATACGTGATTCTGACCGGGGCCTGCCCGGCGGGATCAGACACTCCGAATCCAGCTGCGGCCCGACGCGAGATGCGCCTCGGGCCTGCGTTGTGAAAAAAGGTTCTGGCACTACGGAACCGCAACGAAAAAGGAAAAGACACTTGGCACGCATTGCCGGCATCAACATCCCGACCCACAAGAGGGTGCCTGTTGCCCTGACCTACATCACCGGAATCGGCCCGTCCTCGGCCCGCGCGATCTGCGAGGCGACGGGCATCGACCAGTCGCGCCGCGTGAACGAGCTTTCGGACGCCGAAGCCGTGTCCCTGCGCGAGCATATCGACACCAATTTCAAGGTCGAGGGCGATCTGCGCCGCGAGACCCAGATGAACATCAAGCGCCTGATGGATCTCGGCTGCTACCGCGGCCTGCGGCACCGCCGCAACCTGCCGGTGCGCGGTCAGCGGACCCACACCAATGCCCGCACCCGCAAAGGCCCCGCAAAGGCCATTGCCGGCAAGAAGAAATAAGAGAGGGCATCAGACATGGCACGCGATACACGCAAATCCGCCCGAGCACCGAAAAAGAAGGTGTCCAAGAACATCGCAACCGGCGTTGCGCATGTGAACTCGTCGTTCAACAACACCAAGATCCTGATCTCCGACGTGCAGGGCAACGCGATCGCCTGGTCCTCGGCCGGGACGATGGGCTTCAAGGGCTCGCGCAAGTCGACGCCCTACGCGGCACAGCTCGCCGCCGAGAATGCCGGCAAGAAGGCGCAGGATCACGGCATGCGCTCGCTCGAGGTCGAGGTGCAGGGCCCCGGCTCTGGCCGCGAATCGGCGTTGCGCGCGCTCGCGGCGGTCGGGTTCAACATCACCTCGATCCGCGACGTGACGCCGATGGCGCATAACGGCTGCCGCCCCCCCAAACGCCGCCGGGTCTGAGCAGACAGTGAACACGGCGGGGCCGCGCATGCGCGCGGTCCCGCGGACGTTATTTTATATCCTCGGGCGTTCGTCTCATCTGATCATGAAGGACGGACAGGAATGGAGGGATGCATGATCCACAAGAATTGGGCCGACCTGATCAAGCCGACACAGCTTGACGTGACGCCGGGCAAGGACCCGCAGCGGCAGGCCGTGCTGGTGGCCGAACCGCTCGAGCGGGGCTTTGGCCTGACGCTGGGCAACGCGCTGCGCCGGGTGCTGATGTCGTCGCTGCAGGGCGCCGCGATCACCGCGGTGCAGATCGACAACGTGCTGCACGAGTTCTCGTCGGTCACCGGTGTCCGCGAAGACGTGACCGATATCGTGCTGAACCTCAAGGGGGTCGCCATCCGGATGGAGGTCGAGGGCCCCAAGCGGCTGTCGATCAACGCCAAGGGGCCGGGCATCGTCACCGCAGCCGACATCTCCGACAGCGCCGGGATCGAGATCATCAACAAGGATCACGTGATCTGCCACCTCGACGAGGCGGCGAACCTTTACATGGAACTGACCGTCAATACCGGAAAGGGCTACGTCGCCGCCGACCGCAACAAGCCCGAAGACGCGCCCATCGGGCTGATCCCGATCGACGCGCTCTATTCGCCGATCACCAAGGTCAGCTACGACGTGCAGCCGACCCGCGAGGGACAGGTGCTCGACTACGACAAGCTGACCATGAAGATCGAGACCGACGGCTCGCTCAGCCCCGATGACGCGGTGGCTTACGGCGCCCGCATCCTGCAGGACCAGCTGTCGATCTTCGTCAACTTCGACGAGCCCGAATCCGCCGGCCGCGAGTCCGAGGAAAGCGCGCTGGAGTTCAACCCGCTGCTGCTCAAGAAGGTCGACGAACTGGAACTGTCGGTGCGTTCGGCGAACTGCCTCAAGAACGACAACATCGTCTATATCGGTGACCTGATCCAGAAGACCGAGGCCGAGATGCTGCGCACGCCGAACTTCGGCCGCAAGTCGCTCAACGAGATCAAGGAGGTCCTGTCGGGCATGGGGCTGCATCTCGGCATGGATGTCGAGGACTGGCCGCCCGACGATATCGAGGATCTCGCGAAGAAATTCGAAGACGCGTTCTGAGGCGTCTCGTACCCGCGTACACAAGCCGCGTACCATGCGTACGCGGCGTACGCATGACCAGATGGGCAATCCCGCCCCAAGGAGAGCGGCCGACACGCATCGGACCGCCGGACAAAGCAAAATAGACGGAGAAAGAAAATGCGTCACGCCAGAGGATACCGCCGCCTCAACCGCACCCACGAGCACCGCAAGGCGCTGTGGGCGAACATGGCCGGCTCGCTCATCGAACATGAGCAGATCAAGACCACCCTGCCCAAGGCAAAGGAACTGCGCCGGATCATCGAAAAGCTCGTAACCCTCGGGAAACGCGGCGATATCCACGCCCGCCGCCAGGCCGCCAGCCAGCTCAAGCAGGATCCGCATGTCGCCAAGCTGTTCGACGTGATCGGCCCCCGCTACGCGACCCGCCAGGGCGGCTACGTGCGCGTGCTGAAGGCCGGCTTCCGCTACGGCGACATGGCGCCGATGGCGATCATCGAATTCGTCGATCGCGATGTCGATGCCAAGGGCGCGGGTGATCGCGCCCGCGTCGCCGCCGAAGAGGCAGCGGACGAATAAAACGTTTGGTTTCATGATGTTGCCATATGACCCCCGCCTGACCGGCGGGGGTTTTTGCGTTCAGGGGATCCGGGTCCTCGGACCGGGAAGACTCCTGCGGCGGCTTGCAATGGGGCGACCGCTGCGGGTAACTCGGGGCGGATGAGCCGGAGGTTTGACGCATGGCGGATCTGTTCGACACCGGCGAGGCGCCCGCTGCCTCGAACGCGCCGCGCCCGCTGGCCGACCGGCTGCGGCCACGGGCACTGGCAGAGGTGATCGCTCAGGACCACGTGCTTGGATCCGACGCGCCGCTTGGCGGGATGCTGGCCGCCAACCAGTTGACATCATTGATATTCTGGGGGCCGCCCGGCGTCGGCAAGACGACGATCGCGCGGCTTCTGGCGGGCGAAACGGACCTGCATTTCGTCCAGATCAGCGCCATCTTCACCGGTGTCCCGGATCTGCGCAAGGTTTTCGACGAGGCGAAACATCGCCGCGCCAACGGCCGCGGCACGCTTCTGTTCGTCGACGAGATCCACCGCTTCAACAAGGCGCAGCAGGACGCGTTCCTGCCGCACATGGAGGACGGGACGATCCTTCTGGTGGGTGCCACGACCGAAAACCCGTCCTTCGAGCTCAACGCCGCCCTGCTCAGCCGGGCACAGGTGCTGGTGCTGACGCGTCTCGACGCAGACGACCTCGAAAACCTCGCGCAGCGTGCCGAAGCGGCCTTGGGACATGCCCTGCCGCTGGACGCGTCCGCGCGCGCAGCGCTTCTGGAGATGGCCGATGGCGACGGGCGCGCGCTTCTAAACCTGATCGAGCAGATCGCAGGCTGGCAGACCGACGCACCGCTCGACCGCGCGTCGCTGACCGCCCGGCTGACCCGGCGGGCCTCGCAATACGACAAGTCGGGCGACGCGCATTACAACCTCATATCGGCGCTGCATAAATCCGTGCGCGGTTCGGATCCCGACGCGGCGCTCTACTGGCTGGCGCGGATGCTGACCGGCGGCGAGGACCCGCGGTATCTTGCGCGCCGCATCACCCGCATGGCGATCGAGGATATCGGGCTGGCCGATGTCGAGGCGCAGACCGTCTGCCTGCACGCCTGGGAGATCTACGAACGTCTGGGCAGCCCCGAGGGGGAACTTGCGCTGGCGCAGGCGGTGATCTACCTCGCCCTCGCGCCGAAATCGAACGCCGGCTACGCCGCCTACAAGGCCGCTTTGCGCAGCGCCAGGGCGACCGGCAGCGAGCCGCCCCCCAAGCATATCCTCAACGCGCCCACCGAGCTGATGAAGGAGCAGGGTTACGGCGCCGACTACGCGTATGACCACGATTCCGAGGACGGGTTTTCGGGCCAGGACTACTTTCCCGAGACGATGAAACGCCCCGCCTTCTACGCGCCGGTCGAGCGCGGGTTCGAGCGCGATCTCAAGAAACGGCTGGACTATTTCACCCGGCTGCGCGCGGCGCGTACCTGACCGGGACGCGGGGTCGATCTGCCTGAAATCACGCAACGTTACTGCGTTTCACGGCGGTGTTTGATCGGATTATTGTCTGGAAACACGGAAGGTTTCGTGTTTAGTCTACAAGATGTCGTATTTGAGCACTCTTCCCGACCCCGTGAAACCGACGCTTTCTCGGAGGGTGTGGGAAGCGACTCTCCAATGACAAGCAAAACAAGAAACAGGGAAAACTCATGACAAAGAAAACCG
The DNA here is from genome assembly GCF_037083785.1 of Roseovarius sp. D22-M7. NCBI lineage: Bacteria > Pseudomonadati > Pseudomonadota > Alphaproteobacteria > Rhodobacterales > Roseobacteraceae > Roseovarius > Roseovarius sp. D22-M7. The sequence goes on along the minus strand of NZ_JBAPKY010000015.1, from coordinate 56,084 downwards.
ATCAGGTCCTTCTGGACAAGCTGGCCGATGCAGCGCGCACGGGGGGCATATCGCGACGGTCCTTCATGAATTATGCCGCCGCCGCCGGTCTGACCGCCTCTGCCGCGACCGGCCTCTGGGGCACCGCCGCCAAGGCGCAGCCGCAGCGCGGCGGCACCTTCCGATGGGGCGTGCATGACGGCAATACCGGCGACACCCATGATCCGGGGACCTATGTCACCCGGCAGATGATCTTTCTTGCGCACACGCATCGCAGCTACCTGACGATGATCTCGCCGGACAATTCGCTGGGGCCGGACCTCGCCATGAGCTGGGAAGCCACGCCCGACGCCCGCCAGTGGACGTTCGAACTGAACCCCGACGCGACCTTCCACAGCGGTAAATCGGTGACCTCGCAGGATGTGATCGACAGTCTCAACCACCATCGCGGCGACGCGTCGACCTCGGCGGCCAAGGCGCTGCTGACCGATGTCGAGGAGATTACCGCGAACGGCGACAACGCCGTCGTCATCACCATGGCCCGCGGCAATGCCGATCTGCCCTGGCTGATGACCGATTACCACTTCGCGATCTGCCCCTCGAACGGCGATGGCACGATCGACTGGCAGTCGGGCGACGGCTCCGGCCCATATGCGATCGAGTCCGGCGATTTCGGCACGCAATGGGCGCTCAACCGGCATGACGGGTGGCACGGCGAGGGGGCGTATTTCGACCGGGTCGAGATGATCATCCTCAACGATCCGAACGCGCGCCAGACGGCGCTGGTGACCGGCGACGTCAACTGCGTCTCGCTGATCGAGCTGAAGACCCTGTCGCTGCTGCAGCGCAACCCCGACATCAAGGTCGACAACATCCCGTCGGGCGGCGCGATCACCCTGCCGATGCATTGCGACACGGCGCCGTTCGACGATGTGAACGTGCGCAACGCGCTGAAACTGGCGATGAACCGCGACGAGATCATCGAGAAGATTTCGTTCGGGGCGGCCACCAAGGGCAATGATTTTCACCTCTCGCCGGTTCAGCCCTACTGGCCCGACGACATCCCGCAGCGCGAATACGATCCCGACCAGGCCAAGTCGCTCCTCAAGAAGGCCGGGCACGAGAACCTTTCGGTCAACCTGTCGGTCGCCGACAGCGTCTATACCGGGGCTGTGGACATGTGCGTGCTATATGCCGAACAGGCCAAGGCCGCCGGCATCAACATCAATGTCGTGCGCGAGCCCAATGACGGGTATTACTCGGATGTTTGGCTGAAAAAGCCGTTCTGCGCCGTGTCCTGGGGCGCGCGCCCGACGCCCGACGTAATGTTCACGCTGGCCTACAAGGACGACGCCGCGTGGAACGAGAGCATGTGGGATAACGAGCGGTTCAACGAATTGCTGCTGAAGGCGAAGGGCGAGCTCGACCAGGATCTGCGCGCCGAGATGTACCGCGAGATGTGCATGCTGATGCGCAACGACGGCGGCACGCTGATCCCGTTCTTCAACAACTGGGTCTATGCGCGCGGCAAGGGGGTCGAGCGGCACGAGGAGGTCGCCGCAAGCTGGAGTTGCGACGGCGCCCGTGCGGCCAGCCGCTGGTGGTTCGCATAACGCCCTGACAGGAACCCGGCCCCGAAAAGGTGCCGGGTTTTTTGACGGCCGGGTCCGTGCGCGTGCCGTGCGGTCCGGCGCAAAACGGCGCTGCGGGTCTCGGATTTCGAAAAAACCGACGCCGTGGCACGAAGATCGCTCGCCCGGGCCGAAAACGGCGCGCCGCATCACGCAGGCAGGGCACATAACAGGAGGGAACGATGGGGGACATCCTTGGGCTCGTTGCGAAACGGCTCGGTCTCGGACTGATCATTCTGCTGGTCATATCGGTGATCATCTTTTTCATGGTCGAGCTTTTGCCCGGCGATATCGCGCAAGCGGTGCTCGGGCAGGGGGCGACGCCGGAAAACGTGGCCGCGCTGCGCGAGGAAATGGGCCTCAACCAGCCGGCGATCATCCGCTATCTCGACTGGCTTTCGGGCGCGGTGATGTTCGATTTCGGCGACTCCATCGTGACCGGCGCCAGCGTGGCGGAAACCATCGGCGAGCGCTTCGGCAACACGCTGTTCCTGGCGAGCTACGCCGCGGCGATCGCCGTGCCGGTGTCGATCATCCTCGGGATCGTCGTGGCGCTGCTGCGCAACACTATCTTCGACCGGGTCGCCAATGTCGCCACGCTGACGGCGATTTCCAGCCCGGAATTCTTCCTCGGCTACATCCTGATCCTGTATCTGGCGGTCAAATCCGGCATGTTCCCGGCGATCGCGAGCCTCAGCAGCGACATGAATTTCGGCGATCTTCTGTATCGCACCTTCCTGCCGGCGCTGACGCTGGTCCTCGTGGTGACCGCCCACATGATGCGCATGACGCGCGCGTCGATCATCAACCTTTTGGCCTCGCCCTATATCGAGATGGCCCGGCTCAAGGGGACGCCGCCCTGGAAGGTGGTGGTCAAGCACGCGCTGCCCAATGCCTGGGCGCCGATCATCAACGTCGTCGCGCTGAACCTCGCCTACCTGATCACCGGCGTGGTGCTGGTCGAGGTGGTGTTCGTCTATCCCGGTATCGGCCAGGCGCTGGTCGACGCGGTGTCCAAGCGCGACTTCCCCGTGGTTCAGGCCTGCTGCCTGATCTTCGCGGCGACCTTCATCCTGCTCAACCTCGCGGCGGATGTCGGCGCGATCCTGACAAATCCGCGCCTGCGGCATCCCAAGTGAGAAGGGCAGAGACATGAGCACTTTCGTCATCATCTACTATTTTCTGCTCCTCGGGGCGTCCTGCCTTGCGGCCTATTACAACAAGCGGGCGCCGTTCCTGCTGCTCTTCTCGCTGACGCTGGTGTCGTTCATCGTCGGTATCGTCGGTGGTGTGGGGGCCTTGCGCATGATCGCGATCGCGGCGGGGCTTCTGGCGCTGGCCGCGATGGTGTCCTACGCGTTCCGCGAGTTCCTGATCGCCATCGCCTCGCACAACCTCGCCAAGGAATTGCGCACCGCCCCGCTGACCGCGGCCTTCGGGATGTTCGTGATCTTCACCTATGCGGTGGCGGGCATCTTCGCGCCGTGGATCGCGCCCTTTGGCCAGGCCGAGGTGATCGCCTCGGCCTTCGCGCCGGCCGACAGCACCATGCTTCTGGGCGCCGACCAGCTGGGTCGCGACATGTTCAGCCGGATCATCTACGGCGCGCGCAACACCGTCGCGCTGGCGCTCGCGGGGACGGTGCTGGCCTTCCTGCTGGGGGCGCTGGCGGGGCTGCTTGCGGCGACCAATGGCGGCTGGTTCGACCAGATCATCGCGCGCAGTTCCGACGTTATCATGTCGATCCCGTCGCTGATCTTCGCGCTCTTGATGCTGTCGATCTTCGGCGGCGATCTGGCCAACAACACCACCAGTTTCTGGCTGCTGCTCGCGTTTTCCGCCCTGGTCGGCCTGTTGCTGGTCTCGGCGATCTTCGAAAGCAGCATCCTTGGCTGGGTCGTCGGCATCGCGGTGATGGCCGGGGTCGCGGTGGTGTTCGCGGGCTTCATGCTGACGATCTTCAACCCGTCCGAGATCATCCTCGTGCTTGTGGTCGCGGTGATCTACAGCCCGCGCGTCTTCCGCCTGACGCGGGCGGTCGCGGGCAACGTCGTGGTGATGGACTACATCGAGGCCGCCAAGCTGCGCGGCGAGCGCACGTGGTACCTCATCCGGCGCGAGATCCTGCCCAACTCGACGGCGCCGCTGATCGCCGAGTTCGGGCTGGAATTCTGCTTCGTGTTCCTGCTCATCGCGGGGCTTTCGTTCCTCGGGCTGGGCATACAGCCGCCGACCGCCGACTGGGGCTCGATGGTGCGCGAGAACGCGACGCTGATCTCGTTCGGCGACATGACCCCGCTGATCCCCGCGGCGGCGATCGCGCTGCTGACCGTCGCGGTCAATTTCGTGGTGGACTGGATGCTCTACCGTTCCTCCGGCTTGAAGGTGTAATCGCCATGATCAAGAAAAACGACGTGCTTCTGAAGATCCGCGACCTGAAGATCCAGGGATTTTCGGACGAAGAATGGGTCGACATCATCAAGGGTGTCGACCTGACCCTGCATCGCGGCGAGGTGATGGGCCTGATCGGCGAATCCGGGGCCGGCAAATCGACCATCGGGGCGGCCTGCATGGGCTATGCCCGCGACGGCACCCGCATCGTCGACAGCACGATAGAATTTGACGGGATGGAACTGACCAACGCGACAGAGGCCGATCGCCGGGCGCTGCGCGGTTCCCGCATCGCCTATGTCGCGCAATCGGCGGCGGCGTCGTTCAACCCCGCGCACAAGATCATCGACCAGCACACCGAGGCGCCGCTGCATTACCGGCTCAAGAAACGGCTCGAGGCGCAGGAAGACGCGATGGAGCTTTACGAGAAGCTGCGCCTGCCCAACCCCAAGGAAATCGGCTTTCGCTATCCGCACCAGGTGTCGGGTGGGCAGTTGCAGCGCGCGATGACCGCGATGGCGATGTCGTGCCGGCCCGATCTGATCATCTTCGACGAGCCGACCACCGCGCTCGACGTGACCACGCAGATCGAGGTGCTCTCGGCGATTCGCGACATCGTTGACGAGTTCAACACGGCGGCGATCTATATCACCCACGACCTGGCCGTGGTGGCGCAGATGGCCGACACGATCAAGGTGCTCCTGAAAGGCGAAGAGGTGGAAGAGGCGCCGACCAAGCAGATGCTCGACCATCCCAAGGAGGATTACACCAAGTCGCTATGGGCCGTGCGCAGCTTCAAGAGCGAGCAGCGCCACCGGCCGACCGACGGCACGCCGCCGCTGATTTCCGTCCAGAACGTGGACGCGGCCTATACCGGCGGCGAGAAGGTGCTCGATGATGTCAGCTTCGACATCTACCCGGGCATGACCGTCGCGGTGGTGGGCGAATCCGGCTCCGGCAAGTCGACCGTGGCGCGGTGCATCACCGGGCTTCTGCCGCCGATGAAGGGCGAGGTGCAGTTCAAGGGCGAGCCGTTCCCGGCCGATTACCGCAAGCGCAGCAAGGATCAGCTGCGGCAGGTCCAGATGATCTACCAGATGGCCGATACCGCGCTCAATCCCAAGGTCCGCATCTCCGAGATCATCGGACGCCCGGCCGCGTTCTATTCCGGTCTCAAGGGCGTGGCGCTCAAGAACCGGATCGACGAACTGCTCGACCTGATCGAGCTCGAGCCCGCGCAGTATTACAACCGCTACCCGCCGGAACTGTCGGGCGGCCAGAAACAGCGCATCGGCATCGCCCGGGCCCTCGCGGCCGAACCCACATTCATCATTTGCGACGAGGTGACCTCGGCCCTCGATCAGCTTGTGGCCGAAGGCATCCTGCGGCTGCTGGACCGGCTGCAGAAAGAGCTGGACCTCGCCTACATGTTCATCACCCACGACCTCGCCACCGTGCGCTCGATCGCCGACGAGGTGGTGGTGATGCAGCACGGCAAGGTGGTCGAGCAGGGCCCGAAGGACGTGATGTTCACACCCCCGCATCATCCTTATACCGATCTGCTGCTCAGCTCCGTGCCCGAGATGGATCCGGACTGGCTGACTACGCTGCTGGAAGAGCGCGGTGTCGACAATCTCGGGGATGCCGGGTCGTCGAAGATCGGCACTGACGATGACAAGGTGCGCGGCGCCTCGGCGTGAGACGCAAAACGCCGCGAATGGGCCGATCCATTCGCGGCGTCGGTGTGCGCAAGCCTGCTATCTGTGGCGGATCACAGAACGGCCATTGCCGACAGCACGAACGTGCCGACGATGGCGCCATAGACGATCAGGACGGCCTGCCAGGAGGCCGAGTGCATACGCAGTTCGCGGTTCAGCTCATCGCGGGTCATGTCTAGCCTCCGTGATACGAGGGTGATGCAAAGTGACCGTCCTCCGGTCACGAACCCGACATAATGGGAAATCGTGCCGCCGCAACACGGAATTGCGCCGCATTCCATGCTAATTTTACATGCCGACACGGCGCGCCGCACATATCGGTCGAATCCGAATTCTCGCGGTCCGAAAACGACATCGTGGCTGCCCCTGCTGCGCCAATTTCCGCCGACCAGACCTACCCCTTGAGGCCTTGCAGCGGCAGCACGTCCAGCGGCCCCTCGCGCCGCGCCCGGATCGCCATCGCCGCGGCATGCGAGCCAGCCAGCGTGGTGAAATAGGGGATCTTGTCGTAGAGCGCGACCGAGCGGATCTCGCGGCTGTCCTCGACCGCCTGCACGCCCTCGGTGGTGTTCATCACCAGCGCGATCTCCTCGTCCTTCAGCAGGTCGACGATGTTGGGGCGCCCCTCGTAGACCTTGTTGACGATCTCGCAGGCGATCCCGGCCTCGTTCAGGAAGGCCGCAGTGCCGCGCGTCGCCACGATCTCAAGCCCCAGTTCGACCAGCAGCCCGGCGGTCTCGACCAGCAGCGGCGTCTTGTCGGAATCGCGCACCGACACGAAGACCTGGCCGGCATCGGGCAGATGCACGCCCGCGCCCATCTGCGCCTTGAGAAAGGCGCGCGGGAAGGATACGTCCCATCCCATCACCTCGCCGGTCGAGCGCATCTCGGGCCCGAGGATGGTGTCCACGCCCGGAAAGCGCGCGAAGGGCAGCACCGCCTCCTTGACCGAGAACCACGGCATGTCGGGATCGGCCAGCGTCATCTGGTCGGCCATCGGCAGGCTGCCGGGGCGCGTGTCGCGCGGGTAGGGGCCGCGCAACGGAAAGGCGTCCAGCGTCTCGCCCGCCATCAGCCGCGCGGCGATCGAGGCGATCGCTGAATCCGTCGCCTTGGCCACAAAGGGCACCGTGCGGCTGGCCCGCGGGTTCACCTCGATCAGGTAGATCTCGTGATCCTTGACCGCGAATTGCACGTTCATCAGCCCCACGACATTCAGCCCTCGCGCGAGCGCCTCGGTCTGGCGCTTGATCTCCTCGATGGTCGCGGTCGACAGCGAATAAGGCGGCAGCGAACAGGCACTGTCACCCGAATGCACGCCCGCCTCCTCGATATGCTGCATGATCCCGGCGACATGCACGCGCGTCCCGTCGCACAGCGCATCGACATCGCATTCGATTGCGCCCGACAGGTAGCCGTCCAGCAGCACGGGGCTTTCACCCGACACGATCACCGCCTCGGCGATATAGCGTTCGAGATGGCCCATGTCGCGCACGATCTCCATCGCGCGGCCGCCCAGCACGTAGGACGGGCGGATGACCAGCGGAAACCCGATGCCGTCGGCGATCTCGAGGGCCTGCGCGTCGCTGCTGGCGATGCCGTTCTGCGGCTGCTTGAGCTCCAGCTTGTTGACCAGCGCCTGGAATCGCTCGCGATCCTCGGCTAGGTCGATGGCGTCGGGCGTGGTGCCGAGGATCGGGATGCCCTCGGCCTCCAGCCCGCGCGCCAGCTTCAGCGGCGTCTGCCCGCCGAACTGCACGATCACCCCGTGCAGCGTGCCGCGCTCCTGCTCGACGCGGAGGATCTCCATGACGTGCTCGAAGGTCAGCGGCTCGAAGTAAAGCCTGTCCGAGGTGTCGTAATCGGTACTGACCGTCTCGGGGTTGCAGTTGATCATGATCGTCTCGTAGCCGGCATCCGACAGCGCAAAGCATGCATGACAGCAGCAATAGTCGAACTCGATTCCCTGGCCGATCCGGTTCGGCCCGCCCCCGAGGATCACCACCTTCCTGGCATCACTGGGCCGCGCCTCGCATTCCACCTCGCCCATCATCGGGGCCTCGTAGGTGGAATACATGTAGGGCGTCTGGGCCTCGAACTCGGCGGCGCAGGTGTCGATCCGCTTGAATACCGCTTGCACACCCAGATTGATGCGCGCCCGGCGCACCTGCGCCTCGTCACGCCCGGTCAGCGTGGCAAGACGGGCGTCGGTGAAGCCCATCATCTTGAGGTCGCGCAGGCCGGCTTCGGTCATCGGCAACCCGTCGCGGCGCACGCGTTCCTCGGCCTCGACGATCTCGCGGATCCGGGCGAGGAACCACGGATCATAGGCCGTGGCGGCATTGATCTCGTCATCGGTCAGCCCATGCCGCATCGCCTGCGCGATGGTCCGCATCCGGTCGGGCGTCGGCATCGACAACGCGCGGGTGACGGCGGCCTTTTCGGGGGCGCCCTCGATCTCGATCTCGTCGAAGCCCGACAGCCCGGTCTCCATCGACGACAGCGCCTTTTGCAGGCTCTCGTGGATGGTGCGGCCGATCGCCATCGCCTCGCCCACCGATTTCATCGAGGTGGTCAGATGCGGCTTGGAGCCCGCGAATTTCTCGAAGGCGAAGCGCGGGATCTTGGTGACCACGTAGTCGATCGTCGGCTCGAAGCTGGCCGGTGTCACCTTGGTGATGTCGTTGTCCAATTCATCGAGCGTGTAGCCCACGGCCAGCTTGGCGGCGATCTTGGCGATGGGAAAGCCCGTCGCCTTGGACGCCAGCGCCGAGGAGCGGCTCACGCGTGGGTTCATCTCGATCACCACCATGCGGCCGTCTTCGGGGTTCACGGCCCATTGCACGTTCGACCCGCCGGTCTCTACCCCGATCTCGCGCAGCACGGCGATGGAGCCGTTGCGCATGATCTGGTATTCCTTGTCGGTCAGCGTCAGCGCCGGGGCGACGGTGATGCTGTCGCCGGTATGCACGCCCATCGGGTCCACGTTCTCGATGGCGCAGACGATGATCGCGTTGTCGGCGCGGTCGCGCACGACCTCCATCTCGAATTCCTTCCAGCCCAGAAGCGACTCGTCGATCAGGATCTGGCTGACCGGCGAGGCATCGAGGCCGGACTTGCAGTAATGGATGTAATCGTCGCGATTGTAGGCCACGCCACCGCCGGTGCCGCCGAGGGTATAGGCCGGGCGGATGATCGCCGGCAGGCCCACGTAATCGATCGCCGCCATGCATTCGTCCATGGTGTTGGCGATGGTCGCCTTGGGATTCTCGATCCCAAGCCGGTCCATCGCCTCGCGGAACAGCTTGCGGTCCTCGGCCATCTCGATGGCGGCGCGGTTGGCGCCGATCAGCTCGACGCCGAATTTCTCCAGCACGCCCATACCGGCTACCGCAAGCGCGGTGTTGAGCCCCGTCTGCCCGCCCATTGTCGGCAGCAATGCGTCGGGGCGTTCCTTCTCGATGATGCGGGCGACGACCTCGGGGGTGATCGGCTCTATGTAGGTGGCGTCGGCGAGGCCGGGATCGGTCATGATCGTCGCCGGGTTGGAATTGACCAGGATGACGCGGTAGCCTTCCTCGCGCAGGGCCTTGCAGGCCTGAGCGCCGGAATAGTCGAACTCGCAGGCCTGTCCGATGATGATGGGCCCCGCGCCGATGATCATGATGGACTTGATATCGGTTCTTTTCGGCATGTCGGTCCCCGGGCAGCTTGGTGATCGCGCGCGGGATCTTGCCCCGTGCGCAAATTGCTGGGGTTATATCCGTCACCGACGCCGGTGCAAGGGGGCATCGCCGGGCCGAAGCCCCCGCGGCGGCCGGAAGCGCGCGCCGGCCCCGAGGTGCCGTTTTCGAGGGTGTGTTTCGTTCGCATCTGACCTAGATCTGGCGCGAACACGGGAAAGGATCCGTCTTGCAGATTCGGCTCGACCATGGACCAGACGGCACGGCCTGCGTTTTCGCGCAGCCCATGCGGCAGATCGTAGCGCATCACGCGCACGAGGTGCCGGGCGCGCTTGCCGCAATGGATGCGGCGCGGGCGGACGGGAACTGGCTTGCCGGCTTCGCCAGTTACGAGCTTGGGCATGCGCTGGAGCCGCGGCTCGCGTCGCTGCTGCCGGCACGGCCGCGCCTGCCGCTCTTGCAGTTCGGGGTCTATGACGCGCCGGTCCGGGCCGCTCCGCTCGCCGCCGGTCCCGCCGGGCTTGGCGAGATGCGCCCGGCCTGGGACGCGGCGCGCTACGCGGACGCCTTCCGCACCGTGCACGCCTATATCGGCGCGGGCGACATCTACCAGGCCAACCTGACCTTCCCCATCCAGATGACGGCCACCGGCACCCCGCAGGCGCTTTACGAGATGCTGTCGCGCGTGCAGCCGGTGCGCTTCGGCGCGCTGGTCGAGGCCGAGGGCCTGCCCGCGATACTGTCGCGCTCGCCAGAGCTGTTCTTTCGCACCAGCGCCACGGGGCGGATCGAGACCCGGCCGATGAAGGGCACGCAGCCGCGCAGCGCCGATCCGGCCGAGGATGCGCGCCGCCGCCGTTTCCTGCAATCGGATGAAAAGAACCGCGCCGAGAACCTCATGATCGTCGATCTGCTGCGCAACGACATCAGCCGCGTCAGCCGCCCCGGCAGCGTCGAGGTGCCGGAACTTTTCGCGGTCGAAAGCTTCAACACCGTGCACCAGATGACATCGCTGATCTCGGCGCAACTGGTGCCGGATGCCGCGCTGTCGGACATCCTGCGCGCGCTGTTCCCCTGCGGATCGATCACCGGCGCGCCGAAGTTGCGCGCGATGCAGATCCTCGGCGCGCTGGAGGACGCCCCGCGCGAAGTCTATTGCGGCAGCATCGGCTGGGCCGCCCCCGACGGGCGCGCGGAATTCAACGTCGCCATCCGCACCCTGATGGTCGAGGACGGGCACGCGACCCTCAACGTGGGCGGCGGCGTGGTGCATGACAGCACCGCCGAGGGCGAATACGAAGAGGCGCTCTGGAAGGCCCGCTTCGCCCTCGCCCCGGCTCTGGTCTGACGGCGGTCACTCGGCCGCGTGGCTGAGCCCCTGGACATCTTCGTCGCGGTAGAGGTAATCGCGCGTCAGCGGGACCGCGTCCTGCTTCGGGCTCAACTGGAACTGGAACACTACCTGATTGTCGAGCCGGAAGGTCAGCTCGCACGCGGTCAGGTAATAGCGCCACATCCGGCAGAACCGCTCGTCATACAGCGCGCGGGCGCGGTCGATATTGGCTTCGAACCGCTCGCGCCAGGCCCTCAGCGTCTCGGCGTAATGCAGCCGCCAGACCTCGACATCGGTGGGCACCAGCCCGTGCCGCTCGATCGGCCCTGCGGCCTCTGACATGGCCGGAACATAGCCGCCCGGAAAGATGTATTTCAGAATCCACGGGCTGGTGGCGCCGGGCGGGCTGGTCCGACCGATGAAGTGAATGAGCGCGATCCCGTCGGGCGTCAGCAGCCGCTCGACGGTGTCGAAGAACGTGTCGTATTGCGGCACGCCGACATGCTCGAACATGCCGATCGACACGATCCGGTCGAATTGCCCGGTGACATCGCGGTAATCCATCAACTCGAACCGCACCCTGTCCGACAGTCCCGCCTTCTCGGCGCGCGCATTGGCCATCGCGTGCTGTTCTTCCGACAGCGTGACCCCGGTCACCTTCGCGCCGTAATCGCGCGCCAGCGTCAGGCCCATGCCGCCCCAGCCGCAGCCGATATCCAGAACGTGCATCCCCGGCTCGATCAGCAGCTTGTCGGCGATGTGCCGCTTCTTGGCCTCCTGCGCCTCGTCGAGCGTCATCGAGGGATCACGAAAATAGGCGCAGGAATAGTTGCGGTCCTCGTCGAGGAAAAGATCGTAAAGCTCGCCCGACAGATCGTAGTGATGCGCGACGTTGGACCGCGCCCGCGTCACCGGGTTGAACTGGTCCACCCGCCGTTTCAACCAGCGCAGACCCTCCAGCGGCCGGCGGAACCACGGCTGGCCCTGCGCCGCGATGTTCCTGATCGCGAGGTGCAGAAACCCGTAGAGGTCGTCATCCCCGATCGTCAGCGTGCCGTCCATGTAGCCCTCGCCGACGGCCATGTCGGGCGTCAGGATAATGCGGCGCGGCAGGCTTGGGTCATGCAGCGTGATCGCCACTTGCCGGCCGCTCCCGTCGCCATATCGGCGCATCTGGCCATTGGCGAAGGTTATCTTCAGGTCGCCCTCGCGCATGAGATGCCGCAGAAAGGCGTCGAATATCCTGCTCCACATGGTCTACCCCCATTGTCTGGCACGCCCGTCCGGCGCGATACAGCATGATGGTACTGCGACAGCGCGATGTCGCATTGATGCGGGTTAAACACCCATCAAACGGGATTTTTGCGCAAAACCGCGTGCCTGTAAACGGTTTTGGCGGCACGTCCGGTGCCCGCCGGGATCCACGGCCCTTGACTTTGCAGCGCGGCGCATGTGTATCGGCCCCAACCGAAAAATAGGCCCGACAGCGGCCCTGAGAGGGTAGAATGCACAGTTATCGCAGCCATTCCTGCGCGGATCTCACCAAGGCCGATGTCGGCGAAACCGTGCGTCTTGCGGGGTGGGTGCACCGCATCCGCGACCATGGCGGCGTGCTCTTCGTCGATCTGCGCGATCACTATGGCGTGACGCAGCTTCTGTGCGATTCCGACAGCCCGGTCTTCGACGCGGTGGACGGCTTGCGCAGCGAATACTGCATCCGCATCGACGGCGAGGTGAAGGCCCGCGACGCCAGCCTCGTCAATCCGCGCATCCCCACCGGCGAGATCGAGGTCTTCATCCGCGACATGGAGGTGCTGAGCGCCGCCGGCGACCTGCCGCTGCAGGTCTTCGGCGATCAGGAATACCCCGAGGAGACGCGCCTGCGCTACCGCTATCTCGACCTGCGCCGCGAGGCGATGCAGCACAACATGGCGCTGCGCGCCGACGTGATCGCGTCGATGCGCCGGCGCATGTGGGATCAGGGATTTCGCGAGTACCAGACGCCGATCATCACCGCCAGCAGCCCCGAGGGCGCGCGCGATTTCCTTGTGCCAAGTCGCTTGCATCCGGGGAAATTCTACGCGCTGCCGCAGGCGCCGCAGCAGTTCAAGCAGCTGATCATGGTGTCGGGCTTCGACCGCTATTTCCAGATAGCACCCTGCTTTCGCGACGAGGATCCGCGGGCCGATCGCTCGCCCACCGATTTTTACCAGCTCGACATGGAGATGTCCTTTGTCGAGCAGCAGGACGTGTTCGACACGATCCAGCCGGTCATCCAGAGCGTCTTCGAGGAGTTCGGCGACGGCGCCACCGTCGACAAGACATGGCCGCAGATCAGCTACCGCGACGCCGCCCTGTGGTACGGCACCGACAAGCCCGACCTGCGCAACCCGATCAAGATGCAGGACGCGTCAGAGCATTTCCGCGGCAGCGGTTTCGCGATCTTCGCCAAGCTGCTGGAACAGGACGGCACACAAGTGCGCGGCATTCCCGCGCCGGGCGGCGGCAGCCGCAAGTTCTGCGACCGCATGAATTCCTTCGCCCAGAAAGAGGGCCTGCCGGGAATGGGATACATCTTCTGGCGCGCGGCGGACGGCGGTACCGAGGCCGCGGGCCCGCTCGCCAAGAATATCGGTCCCGAGCGGACCGAGGCGATCCGCCAGCAGCTTGGCCTCGGGGCCGGCGATGCGGCGTTCTTCCTCGGCGGCAAGCCCGCGGCGTTCGAGCGTGTGGCATCAAAGGCGCGCGACGTGATCGGCGACGAGCTGGGCCTCACCGAAGAGAACCGTTTCGCCTTCGCCTGGATCGTGGATTTCCCGATGTACGAGGCCGACGAGACGACCGGAAAGGTCGATTTCAGCCACAACCCGTTTTCCATGCCGCAAGGCGGGGCAGAGGCCCTCGACGGCGATCCGCTCGAGGTTCTGGGCTACCAGTATGACCTGAGTTGCAACGGCTACGAGATCCTCTCGGGCGCCGTCCGCAACCACAAGCCCGAGATCATGTTCAAGGCGTTCGAGCGGGCGGGCTATGACGAGGCCGAGGTGCGCAAGCGGTTCGGCGGCATGGTCAATGCGTTCCAGTTCGGCGCACCCCCGCATGGCGGCTGCGCCGCGGGCATCGACCGAATCGTGATGCTTCTGGCGGGAACCTCGAACATCCGCGAGGTCATCATGTTCCCGATGAACCAGCGCGCCGAGGACCTGATGATGAACGCCCCTTCGGACCCGGGCAGCGATCAGCTGATGGAGCTGGGCCTGCGCGTCATCCCGCAGGACTGACCGGAGAAGCGGCGCCTCGGCCGCTCAAAGCGCCATGCGCGCCGCCAGCCGTGTCTCGATCAGGCCCAGCACTCGCGCGATGCCGGCCTCGGCCGCGTGCCCGTCCAGCCCCGCGGTCGCGTCGGCCAGCACATCATCACCCGCGGCCCGCGCCACGCCGCCCAGGAACTGCGCAAGATAGCGCCGCGTCCCCGGCTCGGGCCCGTCCGCCAGCAGCGTCCGCGCGTGTTCCAGATCGTCGCGATAGGCCAGCGGATCGGGCACGATCACCTCTTCATTCAGCGCATAGGGCCCGCGCGGCCCCTGGTCAAGCGGGACAAAGCGCAGGATCTCCTGCTGGAAGATGCCGAGGCTTTCGATCGGCTTCACGAGGAACCCGTCCGCACCCGCCGCGCTCGCCGCGTCGCGTGTGCCCGCGTCGCCGCTGCAGGCGAGGATAACCCCGACACGCGGCACAGCCTTGTCAAGTTCCGCGATCAGGTCGAGCCCCGAGCCGTCGGGCAGACCCGGATCGACGATCACCACCGACGGGCGGTAGACCTTGAGATGCCGCGAGGCGGAGCCGAGGCAGTCGGCCCGCCGCATCCGCGCGCCGCTGCGCAGGCACATCAGGCGCAGCGCCTCGGAGGCGTAGCGGCTGTCCTCCACCACCAGCACGGTCATCCCCAGAAGCGGGCGCTGCAGGCTGCGGCCGTGATGCGGGGCAAGGCTGTCCAGATCGGTCATCGTGATGATCCCTTGTTGCGTGACATGCGACTCACGATGCCCGGTTTTGGTGAACGCAAGGTTAACATGAGGCTTGCGCCCGCCCGTGCACCTTGTCAGCCCCGGCCAAACGCCCCATAACAAGGAACGAGACAGCGACAGGAGTGCCCCATGATCGGACGCCTCAATCACGTGGCCATCGCCGTGCCGGATCTCGACGCCGCCGCCGCGCAGTATCGCGGCACGCTTGGCGCAACGGTCGGCGCGCCGCAGGACGAACCCGATCACGGCGTCACCGTGGTGTTCATCGAGCTTCCCAACACCAAGATCGAACTGCTGCATCCGCTCGGGGCCGACAGCCCGATCAACGGCTTTCTGGAAAAGAACCCGGCAGGCGGCATCCATCACATCTGCTACGAGGTCGAGGATATCCGCGCCGCGCGCGATCGTCTTGCGCAAAGCGGCGCGCGGGTTCTGGGCGATGGAGAGCCGAAGATCGGCGCGCATGGCAAGCCGGTGCTGTTCCTGCATCCCAAGGATTTCAACGGCTGCCTCGTCGAACTGGAGCAGGTCTGATGGGAATAACCACCGGCCTCGTCCTGTATGCGGTGCTCTGGTTCATGACCTTCTTCATCGTGCTGCCGATCCGAATCCAGACGCAGGGCGACGTGGGCCGCGTCGTGCCCGGAACGCATGCCGGCTCGCCCGAGCATCATCACCTGAAGAAGAAGGCGTGGATCACCACCGGCATCGCCGCGGTGCTGTGGATCCTCATCGCCGGCACGCTGATCTCCGGGGCGATCACGCTGCGGGACATCGACATGTTCAACCGGATGGCACCCGAGATCGCGCCTGAATAGCGTGGTAGATATGCGTGAACGTGGCGGCCCCGAGGATCGGGATCAGCAGGTTCACCACCGGCACCGATAGCGGCAGCGCCATCAACGTACCCGCCAGCCAGATCGTGCCGCGATGCTTGCGGCGCATCGCCTTGGCATTGGCGCGCCCCACCCGGCGCATCGCGGCGAGCTGGAAATACTCCATCCCCAGCAGGTAGCCGTTGAGCGCGAAGAAGATCAGTGGCGCGAGAGGCGTGAAGATCGCGTAGAGGATCAGCGCCAGCGTGTTGGCCCCGACGATCACGCCAAGGAAGTTGACCGTGTCGCGCAGCGCCTCGCCGAAGGGCACCGAGGCGGCGGGCGGCAGGTCGGGGTAATGCACGTCCTCGACCGCATGCGCCACCTCGTCGAGAAACATCGAGGTGATCGCCGAGGCGACCGGCACCATCAGGAAGACCGACAGCACCAGCATGAGGATCAGAGACGCGCCGGTCAGCAGGTCACCGACCCATGTCACTTCGCCGATGAAAGGCAGGGTCGTGCTGTCGCCGACGGCCACCTGCAACAGCCACAATAGCGCGGCATAGACGACGATCAGTAATGCAAGCGTCAGCCCGACGCCCAGGAAAAGGACCTTGCGAAAGCGCGGATCACCGATCTGGCCCACGGATTTCAGGAAACACGCGAAGATCATTCCGACACCCATGTGACGGTCGCGTCCGGATCGGGGCGCGGGCGGTCCGGCGGCGCGGCGCTTTCGGTGCCCAGATGGATGAAGCCCGCGACACGCTCGGGCGGTGTCAGGCCAAGGCCCGCGGCGGTGAAACCGGCGTCGTGGCTGGCCCAGCCGGTCAGCCAGTTGGCCCCCCATCCGGCGGCGAGCGCCGCGTTCAGAAGACCCAGACAGACACAGCCCGCCGAATAGCTCTGCTCGATGGCCGGGATCTTGGGTGAGGGTTTCGGGCTTTCGATCACCGCGACCGCGAGATGTGCATCGGTGAATTGCGACTGCTGCTTGGCGATCTCCTCGGCCGACTTTTCGTGGCGCGCGCCCACCTCCGGCACCAGCGCGCCGAGCCGCAGAAGTGCCGCGCGTTCCAGCACGATCAGGCGCCACGGCTCCAGCTTGCCGTGATCGGGCACCCGCAGCGCGGCCTCCAGCAGGGGCTGTAGCGCGGCGCGATCGGGCACCGGCAGGTCAAGCGTCTTGGCGGGGCGCGACCGGCGCGTGCGCAGGAAGTCGAGCGCGGCGGGGTTGGGCATTGGCATGTCGGAGGGTCCTTTACGTGTCCGAGCCCATCTCGGCAAAGCCGCGCCCGGGGTCAAGACCAAAGCCCGCGAAAACCGTACGACCCGGGCCGCGCGCCACGACTGCGGGCGCGTCACTCGTCGCAGGCCGCCCCGAGATGGCGGGTGCCACGCGCGCGGGCCAGGTCGATCTGTCGCTTGCGCTCGCGAAAGCGGTCCTTGTCGGCGGCGCTTGTCTCATGCGCGCAGAGATGACAGGCGGCGCCGGCCTCGTATTCGAGGCGCTCGGTGTCCTCGGGCCGGATGGGACGGCGGCAGGCATGACACAGAACATGCGCGCCCTGTCGCAGCCCGTGCCCCACTGATACACGCCCATCGAAGACAAAACAGTCGCCACGCCAAAGGCTGTCGCGTTCGGGGATGGTCTCGAGATAGTTCAGGATACCGCCGCGCAGGTGGTAGACCTCGCCGACACCCTGTCCCAGCAGGTAATTGGTCGATTTCTCGCAGCGGATGCCGCCGGTGCAGAACATCGCGATCCGTTGCCCGGCAAAGCGGTGCGCGTTGGCCGCCCACCAGCCCGGAAAATCGCCGAAGCTTTCGGTTTGCGGGTCGATTGCGCCCTCGAAGCTGCCAATCGCCACCTCGAAATCGTTGCGCGTGTCGATCACCGTCACGTCGGGGCTGCCGATGAGGTCGTTCCAGTCGGCGGGTTCCACGTAATGCCCGACTTTGGAGCGCGGATCGACATCCGGCTGCCCCATGCGCACGATTTCCTGCTTGAGGCGGACCTTCAGGCGGCCGAAGGGCGGATCGGCGCTGTGGCTTTCGTGCCAGTCGAGCCCCGCGCAGCCGGGCAGGGCGCGGATATGCGCGAGGACCCGGTCGATGCCGTCGGGCGGTCCGGCAACCGTGCCGTTGATCCCCTCGCGTGCCAGCAGCAGCGAGCCGCGGACATGCGCCGCCTCGCAGACAGCCCGAAGCGGGCCCTGCAGCGCGGCGGGGTCCGGAAACCGGGTGAAGTGGTAAAGGGCGGCGATGCGGTACATGCGGCGGGATTTACTCCTGCGGATGCGGCCTCGCAAGGGGCTGTGCCACGCCATTGACCTGCCGGCATCAAGTACCTACCCCTTGAGGGCAAAGGAGGATCGAGCCATGACATCCGCGCTTCTGGTCATCGACATGCAATATGATTTCTGCCCCGGAGGTGCGCTCGCCGTGCCCGAGGGCGACAGCATCGTGCCCGGCATCAACGCAGCGATGCGCGACTTTCCCGCCGTCATTCTGACGCAGGACTGGCATCCGGCGGTGCATTCGTCCTTCGCGTCGCAGCATCCCGGCAAGGCGCCCTTCGACATGGTCGAGATGTCCTACGGACCCCAGGTCTTGTGGCCCGATCACTGCATTCAGGGCAGCCATGGCGCGGCGTTTCACGCGGATCTGGACACGACCCGCGCCGACCTGATCATCCGCAAGGGCATGAATCCCGAGATCGACAGCTATTCCGCGTTTTTCGAGAACGATCACGCGACGCCCACCGGCCTGCATGGCTATCTGCAGACGCGGGGCCTCACGGATCTGACGCTGGTGGGGTTGGCCACCGATTTCTGCGTGAAGTTCTCGGCGCTCGACGCGGCAAGGCTGGGATACCCGGTGACCTTGCTGCAGGACCTGGTGCGGGGGATCGACCTCGACGGCTCGCTCGACGCGGCGACGGGCGAGATGCGCGAGGCGGGGGTGCGATTTGCCTGACGCGCGGCGTGGCATCTGTACGAAACCGACCCTTGTTCGGTACAAACCCGGATGACCCTGACGCATGAGATCGGCGCCTGCCGCCTCTGCGCCTGGCGGTTCGCGGAAACCCACACCGCGCATGCGCCGCGCCCGGTAGCGTGGTTCCAGCCCTCGGCGCGGATGCTGATCGCCGGGCAGGCGCCGGGGATGCGTGTGCACCGGTCGGGTGTGCCGTTCGACGACGCCTCTGGTGACAGGCTGCGCGACTGGCTGGGCTTGGACCGTGCCGCCTTCTATGACACCTCGCGCGTGGCGATCGTGCCGATGGCCTTCTGCTTTCCGGGCTATGACGCCAAGGGTTCCGACCTGCCGCCGCCGCCGATCTGTCGCCATACCTGGCATGACCGGGTGATGCGGGAGTTGGACAACGTCGCGCTGACCGTGCTTGTCGGGGGCTATGCGCAGAAATACCATCTGCGTGTGGGCGCCGGCGTGACCGAAACAGTGGCGGCGTGGCGCGACCGCGCACCGTCGGTTTTCGCCTTGCCGCACCCGTCGTGGCGCAATACCGCGTGGCTGAGGAAAAATCCGTGGTTCGAGGCCGAGGTGCTGCCCGCATTACGCGACCAGGTGCGAAGGGTGATGACGGATGGATGAGACACGGCTCGACACACGACTGGACGCGGTGCATGCCGCGATGGAGGCGGCGCCCGACGACACGCAGGCGCGGCTGCGCTTTTACGACACGCTCGCGGCGAGCGAGCTTTACCTGATGCTGAAGTCCGAGGCGCAAGGCGACCAGCTTGATCCGGATGTGTTCGAGCTGGGCGATCAGTCCTTCGTGCTGGTCTTCGACCGCGAGGACCGTCTGGCGCAGTTCGCCGGTCGCGCGGTGCCCTATGCCGCGCTGACCGGGCGCAGCATCGCGGCGATGCTGGCGGGCCAGGGCGTGGGGCTGGGTGTCAATCTCGACGTGGCGCCGTCGGCGATCCTGCTGCCGCCCGAGGCGGTCGCGTGGCTGGCCGACACCCTGTCCGAAGCCCCGGCCGAGATCGAGGCGAAACCCGAAACTCTCAGCGCGCCCAGGGGCTTGCCGGAGGCGTTCCTGACGGCCCTCGACGCGCGGCTGGCGACGATGACGGGGCTGGCGCGCATGGCCTACCTGGTGGGGGTGACCTACGACACCGGTGCGCAGGGGCACATGCTGGGCTTTGTCGGGGCCGATCCGGGCGCGCAGGGCGCGCTGGCCCGCGCCGTGTCCGAAGTGCTGATCTTTTCCGGGCTCGAGGCCGCGGCGCTCGACGTGGCGTTCGTCGAGGCCTCTGACCCGGTCGCGGCGCGGCTGGCAAGTTGTGGTCTGCGCTTCGATCTGCCCGAGCCACCCGAGCCGGAACAACGTGAGGCCCCCGGTTCGGACCCCGACCGGCCGCCGAAGTTGCGGTAGCGGCAGGTGGGGTGTCCTCGCGCAGGCGGGGATCTTCCGGGATGGCGGAAATCCTCGGGACGAGCCCGAGGACGGGGGGAAAGATGGCGGTGGATAGGGTCGCGCGTCAGTAGCCGCTTTCGCGGTCCACGAGGTGCAGGAACGGCTCGCCGGCCTCGCCGCGGCGGATGTTTTCGGCGATCACCTGCGCGGCAGTATCGGGGCGTGTTTCCGACGCGATATGCGGGGTCACGGTGACCCGCGGATGCGCCCAGAAAGGATGCTCGGGGGGCAGCGGCTCCTGCCGGAAGACATCCAGCGTCGCATGTGCGACATGGCCGCGATCGAGGGCGTCGATCAGCGCGTCGTCGTCGATCAGCGGACCGCGGCCGGGGTTCACGATCATCGCGCCTTCGGGCAGCAGCGCCAGCGTGCGGGCGTCGAGCAGGTTCTCGGTCTCGTCCGTGAGCGGCAGCAGAAGCACCAGGATATCGGCGGTGCGCAGCGCCGCCTCGAGGCCATCGTCGCCTGCAAGGCAGGTCAATCCCGCAATGTCCTTGGGGCGGCGGCTCCACCCGGTGACGGGGAATCCCAGCTGCACCAGCATCTGCGCGCAGGCCTGACCGAGCGCGCCCAGCCCCAGCACCGTGACGCGCCGCTGGTGGGCCAGCGGCGGCGCCTCGGCGCGCCATTCGCCGTCCTGCCCCAGGATGTGGCGATCCATCCCCAGATGATGGCGCAGCACGTGGCCGGTGACCCATTCCACCATGCCTTGCGTCAGCCCGTGATCGACCATCCGCGCCAGCGGGATCTTCAGGGTCGGATTGCCGACGATGTTCTCGACCCCCGCCCAGAGGTTCAGCACCGCCTTGGCGCGGGTATAGGGCGTGAAATCCTGCACCTCGCTGTTGGGCGCGTAGACGATGTAATCGACCTGATCCGGCGGGGCCTCGGTCACCACGTTGACGTCTACGCCCGCCTCGGCAAGCGCCCGTTTCAGCGGGGTCTCGTAGGTGCGCCAGTGATCGGGGCGCGCGGCGAAGAGGACGTTGACGGTCATGGGTCACCTTGGTCTGTGGACATTCGCGCTTTGCACAAGGCCGAAACCGATCATCAGGACCAGCATGGCGGACCCGCCATAGCTGACCAGTGGCAGCGGCACGCCCACCACCGGCAGCAGCCCGGTGACCATCGCCATGTTGACGGCGAAGAAAAGAAAGAACGTGCCAGCGATACCAAGGATCAAAAGCGAGGAAAACCTGTCGCGATTCGCGAGCGCCGCGAGGATGCAGAACACCAGGATCAGCGCGTAGAGCCCGAGGATCGTGATGCCGCCGATGAAGCCGAATTCCTCGGCAAGGGTCACGAAGATGAAATCGGTGTGCTTTTCGGGCAGGAAGTTCAGCCGCGATTGCGTACCCTGCATGAAACCGCGCCCGGTCCAGCCGCCCGAGCCGAGGGCGATCTTGGACTGGGTGATGTGATAGCCCGCGCCGAGCGGGTCGCTTTCAGGATTCAGAAAGGTGTCGATCCGGCGGAACTGGTAGTTCTCGAGGATCTGCCAGTCGGTGCCGCGGCTTTGCATGACCACGGCGACCAGCGTGCCGGCCCCGACGATCACCACCGCGAAATAGGCCCAGTGCACGCCCGCCACGAACATCAGCATGCCGCCGCCCAGCAACAGCAGGATCGAGGTGCCGAGATCGGGTTGGCGCAGCACCATGGCGACGGGCGCAAGGATGAAGGCAACGGGGATCAGCACCCAGATCGGGCGCGAGACGCGCGATGCCGGCAGCCAGTCGTAATAGGCCGCCAGCACCATGATCAGCGTGATCTTCATGAGTTCCGAGGGTTGCAGGCGAAACCCGCCCAGATCGAGCCAGCGCTGCGCGCCCTTGCCCTCGACCCCGACGAGCATCACCGCCAGAAGCAGCGCCAGGGATACCAGGTAGGCCAGCAGCGAGACGTTGCGCCAGAACCAGGCGGGCACCATGGCGATGGCGAACATCAGCACGAGGCCGAGCGCGAAGCGTTTCATCTGCGGTTCCGTCCAGACCGCGACGTTGCCGCCGGCCACCGAATAGAGCATCAGGAACCCGATGGAGGCGACAGTGAGCAGCAGCACGACAAGGGGCCAGTCGAGAAACAGGATCTTTCGCGGCCCGCTCGGCGTCGTCTTGACGGTATGTTCGAGATAGCTCATGCGCGATCGCTCTCGTCGCGGTCGGGCCGGCTATAGTCGCGCTGCAGCTCTTCCTGCTGGGTGCGGATGCGCGGGCGGTCCCGGGCGGGATAGGCCGCGAGCGGCGGATCGCCGCCGTAAAGCGCCTGCAAGGTGATGTCGCGCGCAATCGGGGCCGCCGCGGTCGAGCCGCCGCCGCCATGCTCGACCACCACGGCGACCGCGTATTTCGGGGAATCAAAAGGTGCGAAATCGACGAACAGGGCATGGTCGCGCTGCGTGCGCGGCAGGTCGCGGTTGCGCACCACGCCCGTCGCGCGCTCGCCCGAGGAGATGTTGCGCACCTGGCTGGTGCCGGTCTTGCCGGCCATGCGGAAAGCCTCTTCGACGATCCGGCTGCCATAGGCGGTGCCGCGATTGCTGTTGCTGACCGCGTACATCGCGCGGCGCACCTCGCGGAGGTGGTTTTCGTTGAGGCCCAGGTCGTTGCCGCGCCCGCTTGGCTGTTCGACGCCGTCGATGGATTTAACCATGCGCGGCGTGACCTGTCGCGAGGTCGCCAGCCGCGCGGTCATCACCGCCAGTTGCAGCGGCGAGGTCAGCACGAAGCCCTGGCCGATGGACGCGTTGACGCTGTCGCCCACCATCCATGCCTCGCCGCGATTGGCGAGTTTCCATTCGCGGGTCGGTGTCAATCCGCTGGCCACGCTCGACATCGGCAGATCGAACCCGGTACCGAGCCCGAGGCGTTCGGCCATCGCGGTGATGGCCTCGATCCCTGTGCGCACCGCGAGTTCGTAGAAATAGACATCGCAGCTTTCGCGCAGCGCCTTGTGCAGGTCCATGTTGCCGTGCCCGCCGCGCTTCCAGCAATGAAAACGGCGGCCGCTGATCTCCTTGTGGCCGGGGCACCAGACCGTCTCGGCAAAGTCGATCTCGCCGGCCTCGAGGGCAGCGAGCGCGGTGACCATCTTGAAGGTCGAGCCGGGCGGATAGGTGCCCTGCACCGCCTTGTTGGGCAGCGGTCGATACTCGTTTTCCAGAAGCGCGCGGTAGTTGGCGACGGAAATGCCGCGCACGAAGAGGTTGGGATCATAGCTGGGCGCCGAGGCACTGACCAGGAGATCGCCGCTTTCGCAGTCGATGACCACCGCCGATGCGCTCTCGCCCTTGAGGCGGGCATGGGTGTAGCTTTGCAGGGCGTTGTCGAGGGTCAGTTGCAGATCGGTGCCCGGCACGCCTTCCTGGCGGTCGAGCTCTCGCATGACGCGGCCGGCAGCGTTCACCTCGACGCGGCGGGTGCCGGCGGTGCCGCGCAGCACGCCCTCGAGACGGGCCTCGAGCCCGATCTTTCCGACCTGGAATCGCGGCAGGCGCAACAGCGCCTCGGGCGCGTCGATCTTCTCGAGATCCTTTTCGTTCGGCGCGCCGACATAGCCGACGACATGGGCATAGTCGCCGCGCAGCGGATAGTGGCGCGACAGACCGACCTCGGGCATGATGCCGGGCAGGGCGGGGGCGTTGACGGCGACGCGGCTGATCTCTTCCCAGCTGACGCGGTCGGCGATCGTCACGGCGGTGTCGCCGCGCAGGTCGCGCAGCTCCCGCCGCGCCTTTTCCAGCGCGCCCGCGTCGAGATCCAGAAGCCGGGCGAGGCGGGCGATGACGGCATCCACGTCGCCGGCCTGTTCGCGGATCATGGTGATGCGGTAGCTTGGCACGTTCTCGGCAATGACCCGGCCCGCGCGGTCGAAGATACGGCCGCGCGCCGGCGGCAGAAGCTGGATGTTGATACGGTTCTCGTCGGCGAGCAGGCGGTACTGATCGGCCTGTTCCAGTTGCAGGTGCCGCATGCGCAGTGCCAGCGCCGTCATCACCCCGGCCTGCACGCCGCCCAGGATCAGGCCGCGCCGGGTGATCCCGCGCTGGCTTTCGGCGGTGTCGCGCACCGGGCGCCTCATATCCGGCCCCGTGCGGGTTCGATGTCGCCGGGCGCGCGCTTGCGCACGCCGAGCACGCCATGTGCCACAAGCGCGACCGCCGGATAGACCAGCAGCGTCGACAGAAGCTGCATCAGGCCGAGCCCGAGCGGTGCCTGATCGACGGCGAGGACCGTGAGCAGGATCCGGTAGGACAGCGTCATGATCACCAGGGTGCTGGCGACCGCCGCCCATTCCGAAAGGAACGTCAGGTCGCGCAGCGCGGGCGCGCGGGCGCGCAGGGTTTCGACCCCCAGCACGGTCAGCGCCGCCCAGAGGCCGGGCGGGCGTTGCAGCAGCAGGTCCATGCCGAGAGCCAGGACCGCGACCAGCAGGATCGGCACGTAATCGGGCCGCCGCGCGGCGAACGCGAAGGTCAGCGCCAGCCACAGGTCGGGCCCCGCCCAGCTGGGCGGCAGCGTGCTGATCGGTAGCAGGCGGCAGAACACTATGGCCAGGCTCAGCCCGACATAGAAGGTGCACATCAGCGAGGCCCTGGGAAGACGCCTGTCACTCATCGCCGGCTCTCGCTGCGTTCGCCTGATCCGCGGCCCGCGGCCCCGGACCGGCACCGGGGGCGATCAGTGCGCCGGGATCGTCGATCCGGTCGTTGCGGTAGCTGCGCAGCACGCGCAGGAACTCCAGCCGCTCGTAATCCGCGGCGATGCGCACCCGCATGCGCCCGCCCCGATCCTCGATCACCTGCCCGACCAGCAGGCCCGCGGGAAACACGTCGCCATCGCCCGAAGTCAGCACCCGGTCGCCTGCGCGCACCTGGTCGGGGGTCTCGATGAAATCCAGCAAGGGGGCCACGGAATTGTCGCCGATCACCAGCGCGCGCTGTCCCGAGGGCTGGGTGGTCACCGGGATGCGGCTGGAGGTGTCGGTCAGAAGCAGCACCCGCGCGGTGTTGGGCCCGACGCCCGAGATCCGCCCGACGAGTCCCAGCCCGTCCATCGCCGCCCAGCCATCCATGATGCCGTCGCGCGCCCCAACGTTGATCAGCACCGATTGCCGGAAGGGCGAGCCGCTATCGGCCATCACCACGCCCGTCACGTAGGTCAGCCTGGGGTCGAGCTGCACATTGTTGAGATCGAGCAGTCTTGCATTCTCCTGTTCGAGTTGCAGCGCCGCCTCTTTCCAGGCCTTCATCTGCTGCAATTCGCGGCGCAGATCCTGATTCTGCTGGTACATGCGCTGATAGCTCTGGAAATCGCGCAGGATGTTCACGGCCCCGGTGACCGGCGCCATCGCCCAGTCGAACGAGGGCACGACCCGGTCAACCACCTGCGCGCGGAACCGCTCGACCCGCGGGCTGTCGATCCGCCAGAAGAGGAACAGACCCAGCAGGCACAGCATTAGCAACCCCAGAAGCAGACGCTTGAACGGGCCACTGTAATCTTCGCTCTGTCCGCGATCGCGTGCCACGAGACCCTCGTATCACATCACACGCCGGGCGTGTCAGCTTTCGTAATCAATGGCATGGCGCAACTGCTTTTCAAACTCAAGGGTCTTGCCGGTTCCGAGCGCCACGCAATGCAGGCTGTTGTCGGCGATCGACACGGCCAGCCCGGTCTGTTCGCGCAGCGCGAGATCGAGATCGCCCAAGAGCGCCCCCCCGCCGGTCAGCATCACGCCGCGATCGACGATGTCGGCGGCCAGATCGGGCGGCGTCGCCTCGAGCGCGGTCATCACCGCCTCGGTGATCTGCTGCACCGTCTCGGCCAGCGCCTCGGCCACCTGTGCCTGACTGATCTCGGTCTCTTTCGGAACGCCGTTCAGAAGGTCGCGCCCGCGCACCTGGATCGAGGTGCCGCGCCCGTCATCGGGCATCCGCGCCGTGCCGATCGTCGTCTTGATGCGTTCCGCCGTTGCCTCGCCGATCAGCAGGTTCTGCTGGCGGCGCAGGTAGTTGATGATCGCCTCGTCCATGCGGTCGCCGCCCACCCGGACAGACCGCGCATAGACGATGTCGCCAAGGCTGAGCACCGCGACCTCGCAGGTGCCTCCGCCGATATCGACGACCATGTTGCCGGTGGGATCGGTGATCGGCATGCCCGCGCCGATGGCCGCCGCGATCGGTTCGGCGATAAGGCCCGCGCGCCGCGCGCCGGCCGACAGCACCGACTGGCGGATCGCGCGCTTTTCCACCGGCGTGGCGCCGTGCGGGACGCAGACGATGATCTTGGGCTTGGAGAAGGTCGAGCGCTTGTGCACCTTGCGGATGAAATGCTTGATCATCTCCTCGGCGGTGTCGAAATCCGCGATCACGCCTTCGCGCATCGGGCGGATCGCCTCGATGCTGCCGGGCGTGCGGCCCAGCATCAGCTTGGCGTCCTCGCCGACCGCGAGGACCTTCTTCACCCCGTCCTTGACGTGGTAGGCCACGACCGACGGCTCGTTGAGTATGATCCCGCGACCCTTGACATAGACCAGCGTGTTCGCCGTTCCCAGATCGATCGCCATGTCCGATGAGAAGAGGCTGGGAATTCTGTCAAAGATCGCCATACACGCTTGCGTCCTGTCGCCAAATGAAAAAACGCCCCGCGACTCGCCGCCATGGGGCTGTCCGCCCTTATAGGTGTCGGCCGACGGCTGCGAAAGGGATTGTTTTCAGAACCCTCAGCGCCAACTCGCCGGCGGCAGAGCGCCTCAGCCGTTGAGATGATCGAGCCGTGCGCGCACCGACAGCCCATGCGCCTCGAGGCTTTCCGCGCGGGCCAGCGTTTCGGCGGCGGGGCCGATGGCGCGCAGCGCCTGCGGCGTCATCTTGGCCAGCGTCGTGCGCTTGAGGAAATTCATCACCGACAACCCGGACGAGAACCGCGCCGAGCGCGCCGTGGGCAGCACGTGGTTCGGCCCGCCGACATAATCGCCGATCGCCTCGGGCGTCCATGCGCCGAGAAAGATCGCCCCGGCATGGGTGATCTTATCGGACAACGCGTCGGGGTCGTCGACACAAAGTTCCAGATGCTCGGGCGCGATGCGGTTGCTGAGCGCGGCCGCGGTGTCGAGATCCGGCACGGTGATGATCGCGCCGAAATCCCGCCAGCTGGCCCCGGCGATGGCGCGGCGGTCCAGCGTCTGCAGGCGGAGGTCGATTTCGGTGGCGACATCGGCGGCAAGCCCCGCGTCATCGGTGATCAGCACCGCCTGCGCGCTTTCGTCATGCTCGGCCTGGCTGAGCATGTCGAGCGCGATCCAGTCGGGGTTCTGGCCCTTGTCGGCGATCACCAGGATCTCGGACGGGCCGGCGATCATGTCGATCCCGACGCGGCCGAAGACCCGGCGCTTGGCGGCGGCGACGAAGGCGTTGCCGGGGCCGGTGATCATGTCCACCGGCGCGATCGTCTCGGTCCCGTAGGCGAGCGCCGCGATCGCCTGCGCGCCGCCGATGCGGTAGATCTCGTCGACGCCGGCGATCTTCGCGGCCAGCAGCACCGCGGGGTTGGCGCGGCCGTCGGGGGTTGGCACGGTGATCGCCAGACGTTCCACCCCGGCCACCTTCGCGGGGATCGCGTTCATCAACACCGAGGACGGGTAGGAGGCCAGACCGCCGGGCACATAAAGCCCCGCGGCCGACACCGGCGTCCAGCGCCAGCCAAGCGTCGCGCCGCTCTCCTCGGTCCAGCTTTCATCGGCGGGCATCTGGCGCGCGTGATAGTCGCCGATCCGCGCGGCTGCCAGCTCCAGCGCCGCACGCTCCGCATCGGGCACCTGCGCTACCAATGCGTCCAGTTCGGCGGATGAAAACCGAAGGGTCTCTGGTGTCAGGTCGAGCCGGTCGAATTTCGAGGTCAGTTCGATCACTGCGGCGTCGCCGCGCGCGCACACATCGGCGATGATCGCCCCCACGGTGTCGTCCACGTCGGGCGTCTCTTCGCGCTTGGCCCCCAGAAGGGCGTTGAAACGGGTTTCGAAATCGGGCGAGGCGGCATCGAGGGTGATGGGCATGGCGGCTCCTTTGCGCGAGGAGATAGCGGCGGCGCGAGGCCGCCTCAAGCCCCGGGCGTCGTCTTGGCGAAAATACCCGACTGCATCCACACTCGCCGCCGGCGCTTCAGGTGTCGTGGCGCGGCATCTTGCCCGAGGGGGCCCTGTAGGGGCGGGTGACATCCTTCAGCGTCACCTCGAGCGCCTCGATCTCCAGCCGGATCGCGCCATCGCCGGCAAGCGTCAGCAGGACGTGCCCGGTGCCGTCGCCGGTAGGCTCGAACGCCACCGACAGCAGCGACAGGACGGTGTCGCGGTCGCTTCGATCTATCCCCTGACTTGCCACGCCCAGCACGTTGTCGATGACCAGCAGCGACTGCACCCGCTCGGGGTCCTGGCGCGCACGCGCCCGATCTTCCCAGCGGAAGCGGTTGAGCAGCAGCGCGAAGCGCCGTTCGCCCGCGCGCCAGGTCATCTCGGTGATCGGAAACACCGCATCCTGCGCGAGGCTCGAGATGATCTGCAGATCCTCGGTATCGAACGCCCCGAGGTAAAGGGGCGTCTCGCGCCCGTCCTCGAACGCTGCGTCATCCGTCATTGGCCGCTGATCCTCTCGATCTTCGCGCCGACATTTCTCAGCTTTTCCTCGACGCTCTCATAGCCTCGGTCGAGATGATAGACCCGGTGAACCGTGGTCTCGCCCTCGGCGGCCAGCCCGGCGAGGATCAGCGACACCGAGGCGCGCAGATCGGTGGCCATCACCGGCGCGCCCTTCAGCCGGTCAACCCCGGTGACCGTCGCGGTACCGCCCTGGACGTCGATCCTGGCGCCCATGCGCATCAGCTCGGGCGCATGCATGAAGCGGTTCTCGAAAATCCGCTCTTCCAGCAGGGAGGTGCCCTCGGCGGTGCACATCAGCGCCATCATCTGCGCCTGCAGGTCGGTGGGAAAGCCCGGAAACGGCTCGGTCGCCACGTCGGTCGCCCGCACCGGACCGTCGCCGCGCGTCACCTTCAGCCCGGCCTCGGTCTCCGCGACGGTGATGCCGGCGCGGTCGAGCGCGTCGCAGAACGCCTGCACCAGGTCGATGCGCCCGCCGAGGCATTCGACCTCGCCGCCGCAGATCGCCGGCGCGATCATGTAGGTGCCCAACTCGATCCGGTCGGGCACCACCGCATGCGTGGCCCCGCCCAACCGGGCGACGCCCTCGATGGTCAGGGTGCTGGTGCCTTCGCCCTCGATCCGTGCGCCCATCTTGCGCAGGCAGCGCGCCAGGTCCGCGATCTCGGGCTCGCGCGCGGCGTTCTTCAGCACGGTCGTCCCGCGGGCCAGCGTCGCCGCCATCAGCGCGTTTTCCGTAGCCCCGACGGAGACGAGGGGAAATTCGAACGTGCCGCCGCGCAGCCCGCCGGGCGCCTTGGCGTGCACGT
The DNA here is from genome assembly GCF_037083785.1 of Roseovarius sp. D22-M7. NCBI lineage: Bacteria > Pseudomonadati > Pseudomonadota > Alphaproteobacteria > Rhodobacterales > Roseobacteraceae > Roseovarius > Roseovarius sp. D22-M7. The sequence goes on along the minus strand of NZ_JBAPKY010000015.1, from coordinate 26,595 downwards.
AACCGTCGCGCAGGTCGAGCTCGGCGCCCAGGGCCTCGAGCGCGCGCAGGTGCAGATCGACGGGGCGCGCGCCGATCGCACAGCCGCCGGGCAGCGACACGACGGCATGCCCGTCGCGCGCCAGCATCGGCCCCAGCACCAGGATCGAGGCGCGCATCTTGCGCACGATGTCGTAGTCGGCGACGTGATTGTCGAGCGCGTGGGACGACAGCGCCAGCACCTTGCCGCCCTGCATCTGCGCCACTTCGGCACCAAGCGATTGCAGCAGCGTGCCCATCATCGCGATATCCGACAGGCGCGGCGCGTTGGTCAGCGTCAGAGGCTCGTCGCTGAGCAGGGTCGCAGGCATCAGCGTCAGGCAGGCGTTCTTGGCTCCGGCAATCGGGATCTGTCCCCTGAGGGGGCCGTTGCCGGTGACGACGATCGAATCCATCCGCGCTAGTCCTTGTTCTTTTCGGTGGGGGTGTCTGCGGGGGTATCGCGGCCCGCCTCGGTGTCACGTCGCGCGCGAACCTGTGCCTTACGCCGTGCGAGATTGGACTTCAATGCCGATTTGAGCCTGTCCTCGCGGCTCGGGCTCGTGGCCGCGCCCGTCTTCGATGTCGTTTTCCTCGTCATCCGACGAGTCCTACAACAGCGGCGAAAAACCGTCCAGTTCCCCCTTGCACCCGTTTTGTGAAGTGTCTAACCAGCAACCCTGACATGCTGCTGTAGCTCAGAGGTAGAGCACTCCCTTGGTAAGGGAGAGGTCGAGAGTTCGATTCTCTCCAGCAGCACCACCTCGCTTTTTGACGTTGAAAATCCCGCTAACGCCTTGAAAGGAAAGGCTAAATCGGGAGTTCGATACACCCCTTCCGGACTGTACCGAAGTGGCTCCACAAAGGCCAATTTGAGCACTGTTTGACGCAATGCAGAGTCACCTTTTTCGTATATTTTCCAAGGACTTGCCAAGAATTTTAGGGTGAGTTCGATACATTCCTCCAGGCGTCCCTTCGGCGGCACCGTTTTGGAAGCACGTTCAGCCAGCACAATTTTCTCGCGCTCCAGCTTGGCCAACCGCTTCTCGTAGGCCGCAACAACGCTTTGGCTTTTGGCATCAATGATACGGTCCAGCAGGTCTTCGATCTGCTTCTCAGCGGCTTTGAGTTGACTTTGCCACTCCGCCCGCTGCGCCTCAGCCTGACCAAGCCGCATGTCCCACGCGTCGCGGAACATCGCCTTGGCAATCGCGAAGAGCTGTGGCGATGGCTGGAGCGTTTTCAGGATGTCAGCGAAGCCCGCTTCTATCTTCGCACGCGGCACTGACTTGCTCTTGGCCTCGCAGCCGCGAGTCACACAAAAGTAATACGGATAGTGACGGCGGCAGCCCTTGGACCATGCGGCCGTCATGGCGTTACCACAGCAGTCACACACCACGAAGCCGCGCAGCGGGAAGTCTTCGTTGTAATCCTTACGCGCCGCAGGCGCGCGCTTCTTGCCTTCCAGATTGTCCAGAATGCGCTGATGGGTCTCAAAACTGATGAGCCCTTCGTGCTGGCCTTGGCGGAGGCTGACGCCCCATTTCGGAGCCTCGACATAACCGGCATAGACCGCCTTCTTGAGCAGGCGTGTGATGGTCATCGGACGGATCGAGCCATCTTTCTGGTCCTTTGGATAGAACGGATTGCCCTCCAGGAACCGCTGTACTTCGGCTTGAGAAACGAAGCGGCCGGTGGCATATCCTTCCAACGCATCCCGCACAATTGGCGCGAGCGTCTCATCGGGCACCAAGACCTTGCCGCCGCCCCCTTTGGCTGCAACGTATCTGTAGCCCACAGGAGCCTTGAAGACCCAGAATCCGTTCTCGACACGCGCCTTCATCTTCTGGATCACCTGGCGACGGTTTTGTTCCCGCTCCAATTGGCCTTGCGCGGCCATGATCGTCTCGATGAACACACCTTCAGGCGTATCTTCGAGTTTGAAGTTCAGGCACTCAACCAGTGCGCCGCGTCTGGCAAACTCACGGCGCAGCTTGATATGGAACTCGGTATCGCGCGCGAAGCGTTTCAGGTCATCGAAGATGACGACGTAAGGCTTTCCGGCCTGCGCATCGAGATAGGCCAGCATGGCGCGCATGCCGGGCCGCTGCATGAAGTCACCGCCGCCGGACACATCATCAGGGAAGACGGCCTCAACGTCATAGCCCTTCTGCTCGGCATAGGCGCGGCAGCGCTGCTCCTGGCTCTCAAGCCCGCTACCCGCGATCCGCTGCTTGGTGGACGAGACGCGGCAATAGATAAGCGCGGAGAGCCCTTCTTGTTGTTGCTGCAATATTTTTTGCATGAATCCTACCTTTCCCGCACCGCTTCATCAGTGCGGCGCGTCATAGTCATCTGTTATCGGTGAACTTTCCTCTGAGTTTAGCGCAACCGTAGCCTTCTTGTCCTGGTCTTCGGGCGCTTTTTTGTCTTTTCCACAGACTTCCTGAGCGGGATGGACGTTGTAGCCATAGTCAACAAAGGCCACGATGATGCTCCAGAGAGCCTCAAGGAACTGGTCTTTCTGCTCTGCGCTTAAGCCCGGCTTATCAAGCAAGTGCTGATAGCGTTCGACATCGATGCTCAGCTTCTTTTTGCCTGCTGCGGCATCAAAATGCTGCTGCAGCGCGCTGCGGTCATTACCATCCATCAGGTCTTTCCTCCCTGAGTATCCGCTATTGCCGTCTCCGTGGCTCGTTGGCCGCGCGAGTTGGCGTGTGATCGTGGTTTTTTGGGTTGATGATGTTCCGGTTGCCCCGCGCAGTCCTCGCGCTCCGGATTATGGGCCGAATATTGGGCAATGTTCCTGTGCAGACCACTACGGGCCTGCGTCTTGCCCGGACCCTCATAAATCATTTTACCACTCCTTCGACTTTTCGTGCAAATTTTGCGCGCGCTCTGTGCCTCTTTCATGGTCTATTTCCTCCTTTTTTCAGCATGATAATCGGACAGTGATCTCTGCCTGTGAGCTCGAAACTCTGCCCGATCACAGGCGGGCCGAGGTAGCGGCACCAACTGTGCGAGCGAGTGTATTCCCAAAGTAAATGCGGCCAGCCGAATTGCGTGACCAGCAAGACAGCACCAGCAAGCGCAAAGACTGGCAGGCCGGGAATGAAAAAGCGCAAAGCCCCCAGCAGAGGGCGGATCAAAGGACGGCGGGTGCGTTTAAAGCCACGCCGTCCTGCGCGCGTGGCCCTGGCCTTGCGGCCTTGAACGATCATCTTGACCTTGCCCAGATACCGCTTACCGCCAAAGCGCTTGCTCGGTGTGACCTGCTGCCTCCACGGCTCAACCTCATGGAAACCGGCGCGCACCAGACGTGCGACCGGCAGGTTGCGGATGATGGCCAGCGTCTCGTCCCCAGGCAGTTCACGAATTTTTGCCGCCAGCATTCGCGAGCGGCGCGCGCGAGCCAGCGAGTGGGCGGGCGCGTGTCCGCCAAGATTGAAGCTTTCGGTGACGACCTGTTCTTCGCCCAACCAGCTTTCCAGCATGCGGGCGGTGTCACCCGACGCGCCAAAAAACAGCTTGAGATCGGTCTGGCTCAGGATCGTCTTGAGCGCGTGCGGACCGTACACGCGCACGACCTCAGCGGGCTCCTGAAGCACAAGGACGAGATGAACGCCGCTGGAGGCAAGCCCGGTCAACATCTCCGGCAGGCCGCTCAAAGGGTAATTGGTGAACTCATCGAGCAGGAAATTGACGCGCTTGTTCGTGCCCTCGCGGACAAGGCATTTCATGATCGCCCAAAGCGTAACCTTGAGCCAGGCATCGTATTGATCCATGCGGCTCGGATCGCAGGCCAGCGTTAGCGTGATCCGGCTGGATTTCAGGGCGGCGGGATCGAAGCTCGAATGCATAACAACCGGCGCAATCCGGGAGCTGGGGCCGAAGGTCACGAGGCTTTGCAGCGCTCCTTCTCGGAACGGCTCGAACATCTTCGGCGTCGCATCCCATGTTGAGAGAATTTTTTTGGCCAGTGCCGCCAGCTCGCCGCCAAGGGCATCGCTGGCGCTGGACTCTTGCAGCAGGTGCTCCAACGCCTCGTCATCACTGAGGACGAGATACAGGTTCGGCAGATTGGCTTCGTCGGCCAAGCGCAGGACGCACAGCGCCGCGAGCCCCCAAGTGAGGATTTTTCGGGTGCCGTTCGGCCAGAACGGATCGCCGTGCCCGCCAACCGGCCCGGCATGCAGCGCGATACTGATCGAGCGGCAATCGGCCATCGCGTCCTGCGGTGCGTGCTTCAGGTCATTCAGAACAACGTCCAGCGGGTTGTAGGAACCGCCGGTCTCTCCGCTCAGACCAGCCGGGTCGAGCGTGATAAGCTCATGCCCTTGCGCGCGAATGCGCTCCGCGCATTGCTGCGTGGCATCTCCGCCGAAATCCGTCACCACACGAGAATGCTCTGATGGGTGCAGCAACGCGGGTATGATCAGCGAAGTGGTCTTGCCCGAGCGCGACGGCGCAACGCAAAGGGCGTGGACGAACTCGGTAATGAAAAGCGGCTGGCGATCAAGGATGCCGATGAACAGCCCGCTGACGCTCCCAAGCCCGGCCTTGCGGGCTTGGGTTGACGTGAGCCAGTCGGAGTCATGCTCAGAGCGCTTTGGTCTCCATGCGCGGAATGTCAGCCAGGCATTCGAAACCGTCTCCCCGGTTTCGCGCAGCACGGCACCAAGACCGGCGGCAAAGACAAACGCCCCGATCCCCCAGGCATAGACGCCCCACTCCAGCGCTTGACGCGACTGCAACACGACAGGGTAGGTCTGCCACAGCACCGTGCCGAGCGCCGTGATGAGAAGCAGCCTGCTCGCTATCGAAGGCTTATTTCCGCCCCGCTTGGTCACGGCGTTTTCGGGAAGTGGCAGGCCGTTTGGGCCTGTTCGAGCTGTGCGCGGGTCAGATCGGCGTCCTGAAGCTCCGCATCGCTAACGCGGTGCCAAACAATTGGCTTTCCCGCATCTTGCTCGCCAACGGCGATACGGCGCGCGAGCCCCCTGACGGTGCGGTCGGTGTAGCACCACGCATGGCTCCATTCTTCGGGGCGCAGGACGGTGCCAAAGCGAACCCCGGTCGTGACCACCCCGAAGTCCAGCGTCTCGCTTTCGAACAAGCTGAAATTCTCAACCTTGGTGCTGAGCGCAGCGAGTTCTTCCTCACGCGTCTCTTGCGCCTGCAGCCGCTCTTCGAGTTCCCTGTTCTTATGTGCCGTCTCTTCTTGCAAGTCACGCAATGAGTCGATCTCATCGCTGATGCATCGCGCGCCTTCCGCGGGAAAGCCGATGATGCAGCGAACTTCGTGGATAAGCTCTGCGAGCTCTGGTATCTCTTCGGCAACCGAAGTCACCACAAGGGCGCACAAAAGCCCGCTAAACACGTAGACCATTACGGTGCCGATGCTCGATCCGACGGCATGCTGGAACCACCTAAGCGCGATCATTCGTCTATCTCCTCATCTTGGTTAGTATTGCCTTCCCGTGCCCTGAGCGCCGCCGCCCAAAACAGCAGCATCGAGACGATCGGATAGCCGTCGATCACGATTACCAAAGCCAAGTTCGTGATGTTCTTCGCCCAATAACGGATGACGACTTCCTGGGCGTCGAGCAATCGTGCCCGCTCGAAATCAGGGGTCGAGCGCGACTTGATATGGTCAATCATCGACGTCATCGCGGAAGCAGCTTCGCGCTCTTCGACGACGATGCCCGCAATCACCTGAGCTTGAGCCAATTGCAGTCCACTCGACGCGTCATCGAGGGAGGCGACCGAGTTGCCGAGCGCCTGAAAGCTGGCCTCGACGGCAACCGTCCGGTCATCCAGACGAATGGCCTTCAGCACGCCGTCCACACTGCGCGTCAAATCGAGAAACGCACGCAGGCGCTCATACATTGGACGACTGACATCGTAGATGACATCGTCCATCTGCTCGACCAGCCCACCGACGATTGCACTCCGCTCGTCATTGAGCGCAATTGTTGCTTTGAGATTTTCGACGATGCTTTCCTTCGCCTCGCAGATGCGAAGGAATTGACCGGTCACCAGCCCTTTGCCTCGCGATCCCGTAATCACACCGGAGTTTAGCTCCTGTTCGTAGCGCACACATGCTGCTTTTGCCTGCGGCTCTACGAAGAACAGCATGTCCTCAAGGGCTGCGCCCCGGGCTTCGATCAGTTCGATCTGCGGTGGATACCGCTCACCCTCATTGATGATGTGATGCTGTTGGGCGCTTTGCTCTGAAAGCCCGATAAAGCCAGTGTAGGTCGAGCTCGTGCCGAGGCAGGTCATTAGAAAGGCGATGACGCCAATGCCGATCCCGACTGCGCCGCGCGTGACGAAAAGCGGGATGAGCCGCTGTGCCATGTGCCACAAGGCGTATTGCCCACCCATAGCCGCCAGCGTGACGATGACCGCGAGTCGCTTCGTAGCTGCGGTTGGCTCATCTAGGAACGAGGCAGCGGCCACTACGCCGGTGTAGCTCATGTACCAGCTCACACAGAGCATGGCGAAGATGATGACCGGGTTATAAAGGAACGAATAGGTGTCCTTGAGTCCTTCGAGTTCCTTCAGTTTCTCAAGCTTATCGTCCTCTTCACGAAGGTACTCTGGTAGTCGGTGCTTCCGTTCGATTTTGCGCATAGCTGTTTGCCTCGCGGTGGAAATTGTGCCAGTTTGAGAATGGCGGTCTTCATCCAAGATTGGCTCAACAGGCTAGAAAAAAACGCAAAACCCGTTTGCATCTCATGGATCAACGCATCGACGTGAACACCAGGTATCCGCCTACATGGCGGCGCACATGCCGCCGAGTGGTCGAGGCATACGTCGCACTGCAAGAGGAAGAGACCGGTCAGAAGTTCGGATCGACGAAGCTTTGGAACGCCATTCTGGGCGCGTGTCGTGAGAAAGACCCTGGCTTCAAGAACGAAGATCTAGAAGGTTGGCTTAAGCGCCAACATCTTGAATTCTGGCTTGATCGTGGGACTGAACCAAAAGATGGCGCTTTCCGGTTTATTGACAGGTTTGTGCGCCGCCTCGTTGTTGGCGAATTTGGCGGTCAAGTCCGCCAAATTCTGAAAGTTGAAGAGCAAAATAGAATTGCTCGCGGTCTACGGGAAATTTTTCTTGTCTGGGAGGACGGCGATGAAGGTCAAAAACTCGCCGATAATGGTACGCTGTTTGTCTTCAGGGCTGTCCGCGGTGCGGGGGAGAAAAGAAGCCAGTGCGCTTTCAGGGTAACTGAAACTGTGGAGGGCGTACTATGTGCAGACCTTTTATTGGCTCCGCTTCGGCCAGAAACCGGAAGGGACCATGCCATCTGCGACGCCGAATGGTACCGAGGGAATGCTCATATCTGGCGGGCGTACTTTGTTCCGCACCTCTCGGAGGATCCTAATAGCCAGGACTACGACTCAATTAGAGGATCAGTATTTGCTTGCAATACTGAAGGAAAGTTGGGGTCAAATCCGTTTGTCAGCTCTCGAAAGTTATTTAGGTTCGTTATGCTCGGGCGCGTTGTTTTTATCAATAACCAGTCCGGAGACCTGGAACAGCATCTTAAAACAAAAAGCCGTCACGGGATTTGGGAGTTGGAGGCATCATTTCGTCAAGAGAATGAATCCGTCTTCGATTATGCGTTCCAACACCTCTCTTCGGGGTATCTGTGATGTCTGATGTGATAGATGCGACAGAAAGCTATGCTGGTCAGCTTGTTCGAGCAATAAAGAGCGATAACTTGGTACTGCTAAAAGAAGCAATCAGCGCCTTGCCTAGCATTCATGGCATTATCAACGAAGGTAAACCCGCGCTACACCTGAGTGCATTTTATGGTTCAGGGCGCGTACTTCTTTATCTTCTCTCTTTACAGGAGCTTGACGTTTGGGAGCGCGACGCCGGTGGCAGGCTTGCAATCGATCATGCTCTCTCCAAGAACTACTTCGAAATCTACGAAGCCTTGGACTCTGCAATGTACCCTTCTGGCTTTTTTAACACCTCTGTCAATTGATTTGCTCGTCGGGAATTTTCACGCCCTTGGCAATGTCAAAAGGTATCCCAATAAGAGCGTCCGCAAGATGTGTGCGGGTACTACCACTTTGAAAATTTCTGGAAATTTTCAGTGGCAGTCCCTATCGCACCGATCTTGGCAAGGGAGCCCGCTGCGCGCTCCCGTTGCATCCCTCCGGCTGGTGGCTCTTCCAGGGCATTGAACCCATTCCAGAGCCAGGAGACCGTATCGCCGGTCAAACACTCGCAGGGCTTGGAGACGTCCCTCTCCACCTGCACCGAACCATGGATCAAAGGCCGTATCGCCGCCCCTTGAAACCCACTCGCAAGGGAGCCTTCGGCGCTCCCCTGCACCCCATCGACCAAGGGCCATCGCGCCCCTGAACCCACTCGCACCGTCTGGTCGCTGCACCCCCAATCAGGGGAGCGTTCCTGCTACCCCCCGATACCCCCGTGACCACTTCATGGAGGCGACTTCATCCAGATCAACCTTGCACAGTTCCATGCACGCTGGCCTTCACGCCAAGCTGAAGAAACGGGCTGTGGACAGACCCGCGATTCCAGAGGTTTGTACGTGCGCTCGCAAGCTCTGCCTGCTAACGTGAAGCCAAAACTGAACAAGGCAGAATGTGACCGGGCTGAATTTCAAAGGCAAAGAATTCGTTTACAACCACCATCTGGCTGTGCCGTTTCGTCCGCTTTTGCCCGACGAGGCCAAGGGGATAGGCTCCGTCGCCCTCGACGGCAACCTGGTGGTCCACGGCGACAACCTGCACGCCCTGAAGGCGCTTCTGCCGCTCTACGCGGGCAAAGTGGATTGCATCTTCATCGACCCGCCTTACAACACCGGCAACGAAGGATGGGCTTACAACGATAACGTCAACGCCCCGATGATCCGTGAATGGTTGGAATCCAACCCGATTGGAATCGAGGACGGGCTTCGCCACGACAAATGGTGCGCCATGATGTGGCCGAGGCTGCGGATGCTTCGAGAGCTCCTAGAAGATGACGGCTTGCTCTTCATTTCCATAGATGACATCGAGAACGCGCGGCTTGTTCAGCTTGTCTCTGAGATATTCGGGCCAGAAAACTTCGTTGGACAATTCATTTGGAAATCTCGGCAGAACAAAGACAACAGGAACAAAAGCGGCCTATCCAACGATCACGAGTTTATACTCATCGTTGGCAAAAGCATCCAAGGCGATCAGCGCCTCGGTGCCAGTTTCGACAATCCCGATGAAGATGACCGTGGCCCTTGGTCAAGTGGGAACATGGTCGGAATGGCCTCCAAAGAGGCTCGTCCAAATTTACACTTCGATCTCATAGACCCCGAGACAGGTATAAATTATGGTTGTCCAGGGCGCGGTTGGCGATACGGCCCTGATCGTATGCAGCGCATGATCGTTGAAAACCGCATCATTTGGCCTCCTGAACCGACTGGCCGCCCACGCGAGAAGGTCTTCCTCTCAGACCTCGGCGAGCACACCAACACATCCAGCGTCATCGACATGCCGATTTTCACGCGCGATGGTACCGCCGGTTTCGAGCGAATCATGGGCAACCGCGACTTCGACTTCCCTAAACCACCTGACCTTATCGAGTTCCTGATCGCGCAGCATCCCAACGAAGACGCCTTGGTGCTCGACAGCTTCGCAGGATCAGGAACCACAGCGCAGGCTGTCCTGCAGGCCAATAAGCGCGATGGTGGCAACCGTCGCTTCATCCTTGTCGAGATGGAAGACTATGCCGACCGTCTGACCGCAGAACGCGTGCGGCGCGTGATGAACGGTTATGCCTTCACGGGCACGCAGCGTACTGAGCTTCTGCGCGAAAAGCTGACCTGGACGAAGCTCAGGAACGCCGACCAGCTGACCGATGCCGTGGAAGGCATCGAGAACCTGCACGGCCACGAATACGACGCTATCAAGAAGACCGTCAAAGACGGCGAGCTGATCGTCACGGGTGAGAAAGCCGTCGAGGAACGCGCCGAAGGACTCGGCGGCAGCTTCACCTATTGCACGCTTGGCGATCCGGTCGAGCTGGACAAAGTGCTCAGTGGAGAAACGTTGCCATCCTTCGCGGGGCTTGGCTCCGTCCTCTTCCACATGGCCACTGCCCGCGCCTTCGATCCCTCCGCGATGCGCGAGGACGAGTTCTATCTCGGCGCGACCGAAGGCCAGCATTTCTGGCTCATCTACAAACCCGAGCTCGATTGGCTCAAATCCCCCGACGCCGCACTCACCCTGAAACGTGCCCGCGACTTCGCGGCGAGCGATCCCGAGGTGAAGCACATGGTCTTCGCCCCCGCCCGCTATGTAAGTCAGAAGATGCTGGCCGAGCAGAACATCCCCGTTGAGTTCGTGCCGCTGCCCTTTGCGCTTTACCGCATTGACCGGAGCTGAGCCCCATGAGCCTGAGCTTCCGACAACTCGATTATCAGGACCGCGTGCTTTCGACGCTCGAAGTCTATCTCGATACGCTGAAGGAGAAGAAGGGCAGGGCGGACAAGATTGCCGCCCTCGCCGCCACCGATCCCGATCTTGGCCTCGCCATTCCTGACTTCGCCAAGGAAGCATGGGATAGCCTTGGCGCGACGGGAAAGCTGCCTGCGTCCCGCGCAGCCATTCCCTTTTCGCCGCGCATGGATGGCTGCGACCGACCCGTGCCGAACGCCGTTCTGAAGGTGCCCACGGCAGGCGGTAAGACCTGGCTCGCCATTTCATCCGTCTCGCGCATTATGGGGCGCTATCTCGACCGCAACACGGGCTTCGTTTTGTGGATCGTGCCCAACGAGGCCATCTTCACCCAGACCTTGAAGCACCTGAAGAACCGCCAGCATCCCTACCGTCAGGCGCTCGACCGCGCCGCCGCAGGGCGCGTCAAGATCATGGAGAAGACCGACCGCCTCGATGCCCGCGACGTGGAGACCAATCTCTGCGTCATGCTTCTGATGCTTCAATCGGCCAATCGCGAGACACAGGACTCGCTGAAGATGTTTCAGGATCGCGGCGACGTGCACGGCTTCTTTCCGCCCGAGGGCGAGCAGCAGGCCCACAAGGCCGCGCTCGATGCCACGCCGAACCTTGCCGCCTATGACGACATGTTCCCGATGGTGAAGGATTCCCTGGGCAACGCCCTGCGGATCATCCGCCCTGTCGTCGTGCTCGATGAAGGCCACCGCGCCATCTCTGACTTGGCCTTCAAAACGCTCTACGGCTTCAACCCGTGCTTTGTGCTGGAACTGACGGCCACACCGCAGGACGTGCAGCCGCGCGGGGGGCGCAACCCCCGCGACGGACGCTATGCCAATGTCCTGGTTGAGGTGACAGGCCGCGAGCTCGACCGCGAGGGCATGATCAAGATGCCCCTCAATCTCGATCCTAAGCAGGGGCAATGACTGGAAGGCAACCCTGAACGCCGCGCTCGACAAGCTCCGCAGCCTCGACAGCTCCGCCAAGAGCTTTCGCGCCGAGACCGGCCGCTATATCCGCCCCATCATGGTGGTGCAGGTCGAGCGCACGGGCGCGGATCAGCGCGAGAGCAACCATATCCATGCCGAGGATGTGAAGGACTGGCTTCTCACGGCAGGGTTCGACACCGCCGAGATCGCCATCAAGACCTCCGAACAGAACGATCTGTCCCAGCCGGAAAACCAAGACCTCCTGTCCCCGACCAATCGCATCCGCGTCATCATCACCAAACAGGCGCTTCAGGAAGGATGGGATTGTCCCTTCGCCTATGTGCTCTGCGCCTTGGCCGCGAGCAGCAATCAGAAGGCTATGACCCAGCTTGTCGGACGCATCTTGCGCCAGCCCGGAGCCATGAAGACAGGCGTTGAGGCCCTCGATGAGTGCCATGTCGTAACCCATCATGCCGATACAGCGAGCGTTGTTGCCGCCATCAAGGACGGCCTTGAGCAGGACGGGCTAGGCGATCTGGTGCTGCGCGTAAGTCAGGAGGATACCGGCGGCGGGCAGACCAAGGTTGCCCGCAAGATCAAGCGCCGTCCCGCGTTCGCTTCTACGGAAATCTATCTGCCCAAAGTGATGATCATCGAGGATGGCCATCCGCGCGAGCTCGACTACGAGACCGACATCCTAGCCAACATCGACTGGCGGGGGTTCGACCCCGCTCCTATAGCCGCCAGCATTCCTGAGAACGCCCAAGTTGCCGAGAGCCAGCTTCAGCGTATCCGCTTGGCCGATGACGGCGACGAGCTCTTCGTTGGCGAAACAATCGCGGCCAATTCCGAAATACTCATTTTCGATCCCGCGCACGCCGTGCGTATGATCTCAGACATTCTACCTAACCCGTTTGTCGGGCGGGAAGTGGTTGGACGCCTCCTCGATGCCTTGCGCGCGCGCGGCTTTGACGAGGCCAAGATCGGCCAGTTTGCCAGCCTGATCACCGCCGAGCTGCGGCGGGGGTTGGACAATGCCCGCGCGGCGCGATCTGAAGCGCTCTTCAAAGCCGAAGTGCAGGCGGGCCGAATTCAGTTCCGCTTGCGTCTCGACGGGCGCAACTGGCGGATGCCTCACACGACGGAGACCACCGAGCCGGAAAATGCCCGCCAGCTCCTCAGCAAGACCGGCGGGCCGCTTGAGAAAAGTCTCTTCGCGCCCGTCTACGAAAACGAGCTCAACAAGGATGAGCAAGACGTGGCGGTTTACCTCGACGGGGAACAGGCGCTCTCCTGGTGGCACCGCAACGTCGCGCGCAGCCAGTATGGCATTCAGGGTTGGAAGAAAGCCAAAATCTATCCCGACTTCATCTTCGCCGTCCAAAGCACGGGTGAAACCAAGAAGATCACTGTCCTTGAGACCAAGGGTGATCAGCTCGACAACCTCGATACCGCGTACAAGCGCGATGTGCTGGCATTCCTCTCCGATCATTTCGCCTGGAACAACGCCACACCCGCCGGCGAGCTTGAGCTTGTCCAGAACACTGGTGAGACGGTTGAAGGAACCCTGATCCTCATGAGTGAATGGCGGGCGAAATTGCCCGAGTTCCTTAAAAACGACGATGAATCCGGTGGATAGTAAGCATGCATATTGAATCAATTAAAATCGAAAATTTTCGTCTCCTAAAGAACTGCCGTCTCGATGTAAGAGAAAAGACAACCCTGCTCGTCGGGAAGAACAATACCGGGAAAACCTCGTTTGCAGTTGTTTTGGAGAAGTTTTTAGAGAGAACTAGCGAATTCACATATCACGATTTCCCGCTGTCCTGCCGCCAAGATTTAAAGAACATCAACCCCGAAACTGATCTCACTGACGTCACAATTCGGCTTGTCCTGAGAATAAAATATGACGAAAATGACGACCTATCGGTACTCTCTGAGTTCATGTTGGACCTTGATCCAGTGCGCCGTCATACCAACATTCTATTCGAATGTACGGTGAACAAGGAAAAGCTTCTGCGCGCCCTTCCAGATAAAGAAGACGAACGTCACCGCTTCATTGAAAACAACCTTGGAAAGAAATTTCTGACAACAAAGGTCTTCGCGTTTGATGACTTCGCGTACGAAGGAGATGAACCTTACTATATCGCTAAACGTGACCAGCTAGAGGAAAAAGACAAAAACCTCATAAGCGGCCTGTGCAACCTCCAAGTCATCCATGCACGCAGAAATGTTGCCAGCTCGGAAGATTCCGGCCGAGGCGCCAAACCGCTATCATCCATGTCCACAAAATTTTTCAAGAAACTGGGCGAATTAGCGGCCAGCAAAGAAGAGGCGGTCAGCAGCGAAGGTGACTCCGTAAACACACAAATCGACAAACTGCGTGAGATGCTCGCGGGCATCGATACGGACCTTGAAGATCAATATGACGCTGTGTTTGGAACTTTCCTGGAAAGCTCACGTGACTTTCTTGATCTTGGAAATCTGAAGGTGATTTCAAACCTTCAGTCGCAAACCCTAATTGAGAACTATTCTCAGGTCATCTATGGGGATAATGATAACTATTTACCAGAGCAATTCAGTGGGCTGGGATACCTCAATGTCTTGTTTCTTCTTCTGCAAATTGAGCTTTGCCGCGAAGATTTTCAGCGTCGTGGAGCCCCTATAAACCTTCTGCTTATGGAGGAACCAGAAGCCCATACGCATCCACAAATGCAATACGTATTTGCCGATAAAATTCATACCCTTGTCTCTCAAATTCCAAGTCTTCAAGCAATTCTGACAACGCATTCGTCTCACATTGTTTCAAAGTCCGACTTCGAGGATATCAGATATTTATCAAAACACGGAGATACTGATCCTGTCGAAATCAAAAATTTCCACGCTGATCTTCTGGAAAAATACAGGAAGCTTGGCGCTGATGGGTCGAAGCTTTTTCAATTTCTACAACAGTATCTTACGATAAACTCGGCCGAACTGTTTTTTGCGAATAAGGCGATTTTTATTGAGGGCACAACGGAACGTATTCTGCTCCCATGGTTCATTAAAAAACACGACGATAAAAAGAAGGCCGCCGAAGATAGAGAAGAAAAAGGGGATAAAAAGAACGAGGGCCAAGCCGTGCCTTTTGACCGAGGTTTGTCCTCTCAAAACATCACTGTTCTAGAAGTTGGGGCAAACGCTCGTGCATTCGGGCCGTTCATGGAATTCATCGGCGTTCGAACGTTAGTAATAACTGACATCGATACAACGAAACCCGAGAAAAACGAATGCACAGGCAAGACAAGTTATAGAGCCTGCGCGCCATCGGGGTCGTCGCATACGTCTAATGAAACACTGAAGGGCTTCTTTCGGGCTCCAAAGGACCCCAACTCAGAAGAGTATAAGGCCTGGCATGCGAAGCTCTTGAGCGGCCAGCTTTGCAAGGACGAGGACAACGTTAAAGTTGTGTACCAACTGGAGGAGGATGGATACCACGCGAGGAGCTTTGAGGATGCCTTTCTTTCCATAAACTATGACCGAATTTTTAAGAATAAGGCTAAGTTGGATGGTTTGAAAAGCGTGAACCTTTTACAAGAGAAGCGCGACACGGACTTTTACGCTTTGACGGATAAGGTGCTGAACAAGAAATCAGATTTTGCGGGCTCCATTCTTTTTTCGGCATTGGTCGAGGGCGAAGATTGGAGCGTTCCAGACTACATCATGAAAGGCTTGGAATGGGTGTGCAAGGACTGACTCCGCTCGATAATATTCTTCAGCACGTTCAGGAGCGTCAGCACTTCCTGCTACAAGGTGGTGCCGGTAGTGGAAAGACGGAAACTCTAAAACAAGTGGTTCAGGCGTTGTTTGCGGCTAACCCCTCCCTGCGGATAGCGTGCATCACACATACAAATAAAGCCGCGGACGAGATTAAGGATCGCGTGGCAGCAGGGGTGGACGTATCCACAATACACTCGTTCCTTTCAGCCGTCATCAAGCCTTATAGCCGCAATATTAAGCGGGTTTTTCCACAACTATTTCTTCTACCACGTTTCGAAACACTCTCACCTGGTGGGTACGACGGCGATGAGAAAGAAAGGAAAAAGGAAGAGCACGAGCGTTTCAAAAAAGCTCACAAGACGCTCTCAGACCGACGAAAGATAATACTGAAAGAACCAACAGAAAAGGTGGTTGGCAAGCCCGCGTTCGACAAAGGGCCTGACCTATACATCGGACAGTTAAACGAATTAATCGATACGATTAACGTCAAGATTTCTGAAGAAGTCGAGGCTATGGACCCGAGTGGCTTTTTTTACAATGAGACGATTTTCAATAATTTCTTTGACCCATCATACGGGCACGATGGGTTGCTGGATATCTCGGCTCTGCTCTTCCAAAAGTATCCCTTACTTGGGAAAATTCTTGTTGATAGATACGACTGCATTTTTATTGACGAGTATCAGGATACAAACTCAGGAATCATTCAGGCGTTACTTCAAACGCTGCCGAACCAACAGATTGTCATCGGGCTTTTTGGAGACTCTGAGCAGGCAATCTATCAGGATGGAATCGGAAGCGCACGAGAGTATATCGAAACGGGTACACTCGCCCTGGTAGAAAAGGAAGATAACTATCGGTGCTCTCCCCAGGTGATTAATGTGGCCAATCAGTTTCGTACAGATGGGCTCAAGCAGAAAGTTTCGCTCAAGAAGATGCAAGACGGTACGTTTGAGGCCGCAGAAGATCGCAACGGGCGCGCGATATTCTGTTATGCGGTCGCGTCGGACGATGATTTTGTCAACACAGATACGGACAAAATCGTTGATCGAAGAATGGTTCGCGACGCGCTTGTCAAAGCCGTTGCGGCCGAGTTTCCTGATCATGTTCAGCTGAAGTTAACCAACAAGTCAATCGCGCAAGATGTGGGGTTTGGAAACCTTTATGGCGTCTTTGATGATAGATATCGTGATCCAAGAGATCGCATTAGCAGCACATTGGATAAACTTCAGCTCGGGGAAGTGTTTGAGCTAATTGAGCTTCATGAGCTACTGACGCATGATCGGCGAGCATACAATCGCCTTATCTCAAAGCTTCGAAATAAGCATTTCACCATCAAGTCTGTTGCTGACAAACGCAAGCTGCAGCAACATATATCTACCCTGACGACTCAGGACCGTGGGGCTTATAAGACGGTTGAGTATGCCATTCAACACGGGCTTATTCGGCGCTCAGACAGTCATGCAGCTTTCCTTGAGCGTCGGCTTGCCACGTTAGAGCGCTTGGAAAACGATGCGCTGTTTCGTGATTTTGAAGCGCTTCATAGTGGGGGGGCCAATACGCTTGTTAGAATGAAAAAGGCTTTAGCAGATTCCAATATTGAAAAGTTGTCCGCCGCCGTCCTTGATGAGAGCTTTGATACGATGGAGCGCGATCTGAAGGAAAAGCGGTTTTTACAGGGCCTGTTTTCTCCTGACCTGCCTTTTTCAGAGGTAGTTGCGTACTATCGCTATGAGAACGACGACTCTACATTTGCGACAATGCACAAGACAAAAGGCACAGGCATTGAAAATGTCATGGCCGTTTTAGATGAATATAACTGGTGGCAATATAACTTTTTGAGCTGTTTTTCTGGCACCCCGCCCACAACTTCTGTGGAGGAATCAACACGAAAACTTCTTTATGTTGCCTGCTCACGTGCCAAGAAGAACTTGGTGTGCGTGCGCTTGGTAAAGGACACCGAAGAAGCAGAGAAAATTTCTGCATTCTTCCCGGAAAAGAAAGAAATCCAGATAGATACCCTGATGCAGAAAATCTGTTGATTGGTAGCGGGCGCACCCCTTCGGGTCGGGCTGTCGTGAACCGAGCCTGCGCCTCTGGCTTGTCTCGGCCCTGCGGCTTCCATCCCTTGCGCATCTAAGGAAAACGGGCGCGCATGAGCGCGCCCCGCTTCTCACTTAAATCATGCAAGGAAAGGAAAAGACCATGCCACGCTACATCATCTCACGCGGCGAATATGTCGTGCACAACATCATCATCGAAGCGGACGACGAGGACGTCGCTGTACGCCATGGTAATCTTTTGATCTCAAATAAAAATCCACAATAGAAAGGCGCACCGCTTCGCGGACGGGCTGTCGTGAACCGAGCCTGCCTTTGGGATTTTCGGCCATCCATCCCTTGCGCATCAGCAAGCAGCCTTGAATTCCTCAAATGCTCTCCGGTGAAAAGATATCGCTGTAAATCGTCTCGACACGCTCTGCCTCTTCCTCGGTGAGGGCGGCGAATTCCTTCTCCCTGGCACGGTTGGATAGCGCTCCACCATTTTGATCAAGGAAGCGGAAGAGCAGGTCAACAGTGCGCTCTGGCATGTCGACCATGCCCTCTATGCGGCGGCGAAATTCATCATAGCGGCGCAGGAACCCGGTCTCATACGGCAGGTCGTGCTCGATGGTTTGCTTGACGCATTCATAAAGGAATTCGGCGTGCGGCGTCGCGTCGAAGAAGCGGTAGAAATCGCCCGTGTCGTTCATGACCCGGACGTTGAATTTCTCGGTCGGCTCCCAGCGGATCAGCGGCAGAAGACGCTGCGAATAGGATTCAAGTGTGTCGCGGTAGCGCTCGATCCGATCCAGGATCGCCGCTGAGACAGGGAAGACAACGCCGCGCGGATTAAAGCCGCGCTCGGCCAGCACATGATGAATCAGGTAGCGGTGCAAGCGGCCGTTGCCGTCCTCGAACGGGTGGATATAGACGAAGCCAAAGGCCAAGATCGCGGCGGCAATGACCGCGTCCATGTTCTGCGCGGGGCCACGGTCGAAGGCAATCATGCCGGTCAGTAGCGATTGCAGGTCTTCCGGCCTTGCACTGATGTGGTCGGGCAGTGGCAGGCGGCTTTCGCGATCATGATCACCCACAAAGCCGCCTTCGCTGCGAAAGCCCATCTTGATGAAACGGGCATCGCCGATGACGATACGCTGCAAGCGCAGCAATTCGTCCTCATCGAGCAATTGTTTTCCGGCTTCGCCGATGGCGCGGCCCCAACGCTGTATGCGGTCCTGCGGCGGGCTTTCGCCTTCGATTGCATAGCTCGACTTCGAATCCTTGAGCAGCAGGAAGGCTGCGGTGCGGGCGAGCACGTCGCGCGGCACGTCAGCGATAATGTCCTCGGCCCGTTGCGCCAGGTTATCGGCGATGAAGTCGTCGAGCTTTTGTGTCCTGAAGACAAGCGGGCAGAAATCCGGGGTGCCGGGCAGGTTGTTGCGGAGCCGGTAGCGCGGCGCGGTCTCCCCTTCGATGCCCCATTGCATATCAGGATCAAGCACCGGGACGTATTTTCCAGTCTTGGCATCGGGCAGGTCCAGCACGTCCCCGCAAAGCCATTCATAGAGAAACCAGACGCGGCGGGCATAGGTGCCGGTCGGTTTGTTGCGCACCAGCGCTTCGATGGGAGCCGGACCGGTTGCACCGAACAAGCGCTTGAGCAGGGCAAGATCGAGTCCCTCATACTTGAGGGCAAAGGTCAGGTGCCCTTCCAGAGTGGACTCCGGGGCATGGCGCGGCGTCATGATCCGCCAGCCCTCACGTTCAATGATGCGGTGATGTTCACCGGTCGCGCTCAATATGCGTGGCAGCGGTGCGCCCAGATTATATGCGTCAATCAGAGCACTGTAGCCAGCCGGTGTGGCGGTCTCGGGAAGCCGTCTTTCCTGAAAAACGGTCACTGGTCCTGAAAACTGGTTCTTGTTGGCCGCTGCCATGAATTTCCGTGCCTTGTTAGTGTTAACGGGGTTCTGAGAGCCTATCCCCCTGAAATTTGATTCTAACATGTGAAAAACAGTTCTCATAGAAAATTCTTGTGAATATTGGTTTTGTTGGGGTCGCATCCGCCCTTTTCTGCGGGCGGAGCGGGCTGTCGTGTACGGAGCCGCACCTGAGGTGCGTCTCCGCCATCCGGCGTCCATCCCTTGCGCGTTTTCGGCCAGCCGTGAACGGCTGACATCCTTCTCTTTCATTGGGGGCTGATCGCCCCATCACCCGTCAAGACCAAGCCCTTCGCTTTTGCGCCGGGCGAAGGCCATGGGCCGTGGCTCGGCTTCGCCTGCGCCCGCACCACCCACCATGGCCTTCGGTCTGGACGGTCTCCCCCCTCTCTTCGCCAGAGGGGCAGATCGGTTGCATGCGCAACCGATAACAGGAGAAAAAAGACATGAAAGCAGATGTTTATCAGAAAGTGACCGACAAGATCATTGCCGATCTGGAGCAAGGCGAGTTGACATGGCTGAAGCCGTGGAGCGCGGGCAACATGGAAGGGCGGATCACCAAGCCGCTACGGCATAACGGCATGCCCTACAACGGAATCAACGTGCTGATGCTCTGGGGCGCGAGCGTCGAGGCGGGTTATCTCTCCCCGTACTGGATGACGTTCCGCCAAGCCAAGGAGCTGGGCGCACACGTGCGCAAGGGCGAGCGCGGTAATCTCGTGGTGTATGCGAACACCATCACGAAAACCGAGGAGCAGGACGACGGCAGCGAGGAGGAGCGCAAAATTCCGTTCATGAAGGGCTATAGCGTTTTCAACGTTGAGCAGATCGAAGGCTTGCCGGAGCACTACTACACCAAGCCCGAGCCGGTGATTGATCCAGCGTCACGGATCAGCCACGCGGACGAGTTTTTCGGGAACACGGGCGCAGACATTCGCCACGGCGGGAACAGGGCATATTACAACGGCGGCAGCGATCATGTGCAGATGCCCGCTTTCGAGACGTTCCGCAGCCCCGAGGCCTATTGCGCCACCCTCGCGCATGAGCTGACTCACTGGACGAAGCACAAGAGCCGCCTTGATCGTGACTTTGGCCGGAAAAAATGGGGCGATGAAGGCTATGCCCGTGAGGAACTTGTTGCAGAACTGGGCGCAGCATTTTTGTGCGCCGATCTGGAGCTGACGCCCGAGCCTGGCACCGATCACGCTGCCTATATTCAGAGCTGGCTGAAAGTCTTGAGGGATGACAAGCGGGCAATCTTCTCCGCCGCCGCCCATGCGCAGCGCGCCGCCGATTTCCTGCATGGGTTTCAGCCGCTCATTGAGGACGAGGAAGACGAGGGAGTCGCCGCGTAAGGCGGCTCCACACCGAGGGCGAGCGCCCGCCACGGCGGGCGCTCGCCCTCGGGCATGTTAGCCCTCGGGGAAAAGTCCCGGCATCCACCGCTCCGCGTATTTCGCCGGAAAGGCTAGGTGAAGCGGCGCGCGGGTGCTTTCCGAACGAAGTGCTCCGGCCTTGAGAAGGGCCGAGGTGATGCGTCTGGCGGCGCGTTCGCTCATGCCAAGCATACTATCGACCTCGCCGCGCTCCAGCACGCCTTGGTAGAGGATGGCTTTTAGCACGATGTCTGATTTGGGCGGCAGGTTGCCCGCGCGAATTTCTTCTTCCGCCCAGATCAAGATCCGGTCGCGCAGGCGCTCCGCCTGCATCAGCGTGCTCATGAACTCGACCTGATCGATACTGACTCGCAAGAAGAATTCAGTGAAGGACGCCAGCGCCGCTTCGCTGAGCGTGCCCCGTCCATCCATGTCCCCGCGCCGATCACCGTCACAGGCTTGCAAGTGATCTTTGTATTCCTTCTCACGTCGCGCCAGACCGCGCGCGACCGACCACAGCCCGCGCGTGTCGAGCGAGCGCCGCAGCATCGCATAGGACATCAGCCGCGCGACGCGGCCATTGCCGTCCATGAACGGGTGTACCCAGAGCAAACGGTGATGTGCGCAGGCTGCGGCCAGGATCGACTCGATCCGGCCAGAGCGCGCGTAGGCTTGTTCCATGCGCTCCAAAAAGCGCGGGACAGCGCCAGGGCTTACCGAGATATGGCGTCCGACCTGCACATAGCGCTCGCGGAGCTGGCCGGGGATGAGCGGAAGCTTTTCCTTCATCTCGGGGTCTTCCACGACAAGCAGGTCATCAGGCAGCAGCTCGCAAAAGCGGCGGTGAATTTCGATGATGGAAGCAGGAGCAGTCGGAGGCTCTTCCAACCCGCCGTCATCAATCCACTTCTGCACGGTGATATGCGCCTTGGCTTCGAGCTGAAGGTCGCGCTTCTTGGGATCGGTGCTGTAGTCTCCCGCAAGAGCGCGTTCAATATCAATAGGATGCGTGTTGTGCCCTTCGATCAGGTTCGAGTAGTAGCAGTTCATCGAGCGCACCAGATCGGCCAGCGCCGCCGCGATGGACTCGGGCAGGCTGCTGCGAAACGCAGCAGACTTTTCGGCTAACTCCAGGGCAAGATCGCCCAAGCCAGCACGGTGCGGAGATCCCTCACTCACCATGAGGGGCTCAAAAAGACCTATACTTTCACCCACGTCGCGTGCCATCTCTGTCCTGCATTCTGTCCGGTTTATTAGCCGGATAAGTAAATTCATTTATAGTAACAATATCATAGTTTTAGTCAGTTTGAAAGCATTCCGTAGTCCGGCATTGTGGCCGCTTCTTTGGCCGCTTTCGTGGCCGGTTGTCAAGGGAGCGGCTGACCGAACGGCCAGCCGCCAGAGGTTAAAGACCTGGCGCGCGCGGCCAGTTCATCGACGTTCCGCAGCCCCGAGGCCTATTGCGCCACCCTCGCGCATGAGATGACTCACTGGACGAAGCACAAGAGCCGCCTTGACCGTGACTTTGGCCGCAAGCGGTGGGGCGATGAAGGCTATGCCCGCGAAGAGCTGGTGGCCGAACTGAGCGCGGCGTTTCTTTGCGCTGATCTGGAGCTGACGCCCGAACCCGGCACCGATCATGCCGCTTATATCCAGAGCTAGGACCGTTTTTGTCTTACTTCTTGATCAGCCCGTGGCTGGCTCCCGCGGCTGTCTTGCGCTACGGACGAGATCCCGGGCGTTTGCCTTGACCAAGAGCGTAAAGCAGACTTTTGAAAACACTAATTTTTGCGCGTACATCTTACAAGCTCGCTAACTGATTTGAGCCTGTCTTCCACCTCGTCAATGAATGATATTCGAATGGCTCGTTGTGTCTTGGTAACATCACTTGAGGTCCAATATTTATCTTCTTCCTCGAAGCCGAGAGATTCATAGTTGTCTTCCATGACCAAGAACTCATTTCTCGAAGCAAGATACCAATCGTCATGACCATATGCTTCTGCGCCACTTGTCGGGTCACTGGCACAGACACCTGAGAGGGGCTTACCGAGACAATAACAATACCTCGCGGCAATATGTGGTGAACCGGGCACTGTATTGTTAGAATCTTCGGAAATGAGTATATCGGTATTAGCGCTGCCAGAGATACATCCAATAGCTGTATACGGCCAACCGCATTTTGGCACTGAATTATCAGTTTGTTCGTCGCCGGCTCCCACGCCATCGTTCCAAGGCATTAAGCTCGGTGCGTCTACCGGCGTTATATACATCGGCACGTCACCGTCAGGCGATAGACCTGCATATATAGAGCCGTCGGAGCAGGTTGTGCCCGGTGTCGGGGAATTAACAGGGTCGCAAGGGTCGGTAGCCACAAGACACACCCATGCTGCTCCGCTGCAAAATTGGAGGCATTGTGAGGAAGTGTTGTAACGCAGGGCACCCTCTGTGGCCGCAACGCAGGAACCTCCGGTGTTCCCGACTTTCACCTCCCCGGCGACATCAAGTTTAGCGTCCGGGGCATCTGTTCCGATCCCGACTTTGCCGTCCGCCAGTATTGTCATATATTGCTGCCAGTTTACCCCGTCACAGCGCATGAGATGCACGACCCCGCTCGTTTCCGGTCCGGCGACTTGTCGGATATAGTCTGATTGTCCAGCACCACAGGGGTCATTTGGCGCTGTTTCTTGCGCCATTGCGGGTATGGCTGTCACGATTAGTATCAAAAGAGCGATGAGATTACTGCGCATTGGGAGCGTCCTTTCGAGTATCAGGCGCAAGGTTTTCGCCCTTTTTGGAGTTGTTAGTGAAGATAAAAACATACAAAAATAACAAAATTCTCATAACAATTACTGGTTTTTAATTAACTTAAAGAATATCAAATATTTTGTTTAAATACAGTAAATATTTGAATAATTTTCTGCTCCATAGTGAATTATAAGATCGCCTTCGATGTTTCCTCGCGTTTTGCGGATGTTCGGTAGTGTGTTATTTAGTGCTGGCGAGTGTTTCAACGTCCGCAGGCGCAATCGAGGCGGACGAACCAGCCAATAAAATGGACAGCCCCGCCGTTTATTGCATCGCATAACGCCAAGTTTCGAAGTGATCAGCGACCGGCCTGACGGCCAGCCGCTGGATGGTCAGAGACCTGGCGCGCGCGCGGCCAGCTCATCTTCGATGTTGCGCATCGAGGCCAGCGCGTCGCGGCGCTCCTGGCTGCTGCGCGAGGCGTTCGCAAAGGCGTTGAACGCCTCGGCCAACAGGCCGTGCAGTTCTGCCGTGCTGCGGGATGCCGCTTCAAAGCGTGAGACGAGTAACATCCTCATCCTCCTTTTGCTTCAAGGAGGCCCCGAACCACTCAGGGCCTTTCGGCCCCGTACAACCATCATCGGCCCATGGAAGGCCTGATGGTTCGGGAGGTGAGCTTGATCCTGCAAACAGGCGGATGCGCAGGAAGCGCTTCGTTATCGGTTTGATGTAGTGATTTCCGTCAGCGCTGGCGGGATAGGCGGCCTATCGGGCGAGGTCTGGCAGCAGCATTGGCACGGGCGTCCCCGTGCATTGCCATGAGTGGCGGTGACCGTGCTCCAATCGCGTGATTTCTTCGAAGGTGACTGATGAGCCGAAGCCAGCATTGACGTTGGCGCGGCTGGCCTTGGTCGGCTGCGTGTTTTCGCACCGATACTGTTCGTCTCGTTTCCTTGGGACATGGCTTGCAACAGATGCCCTTAAATTCCCTGGCCGGATGCGGCCCATCCATCAACATCCTGCCCGCTCCAAGTATCCGTGTTGGATATGACAGCTGGTCCTTTGCCTCCGGCGCGTCGGGAGGGCGTTAGCAAGCCAACCCAAGCAAAGGAGAAAGACCATGGCACGCGAAAACACGAACCAAACTCAAGCCCTGAACGCACCCGATTATCTGGCATGGCACGTCACCAATCGGTCCGAGAAATCCTACTGGAACAAAGTCGGCGCTGCATGGAAGCACAAGGACGGGCGGGGCTACAGCCTAAGGCTGGAAACCTGCCCGATCAATGGCCGGATCGTCCTGCGCCTGCCGCTGGAAGATGCACCGGAAGCCGACAACGAAGCGGGGCGCTCATGAGCGCCCCGTGCAAGATCAAGGAGTTTCACGTCGATTCCTCCCGTCTTGCCTCTGGCATATGGTGCCACACGCAAGACCGCCAGATCGGCGAAGGTGATATCAGCGCCTCCTACAGCGGCGACAAGATCGGCCTCGAAGGCTGCGTGCGCTCACCCTTCAGTTGGCAGAACTGTCTTTGGGTCTGCACCGGGATGGTTTCCCACGGCGACTTCCGCGCAGCTGAAGCCTACCGCCTTATCCCCGAGCGCTTCTTCGCGGGCACGCCGCTCAGCTACCATGAGAACGCCATGCTGGGCGATGAAGCGCGGCTTCGGCCGGAAGGTTTCTATCACGGCATGCGCGTCCGGCACGGAAAGCGGGCCTGTGTGCTAGCAGGCCCGAGCGCGATCTTCCTTCCTTCTGCTGAAGCGGTAGCGCCGTGCCAGGGCGATCTCTTCGATGCTGTGTAGAGCACTAATCGTCGCCCAACCGGGCGGCGATTTCCGAAAAGTGTCTTGCCTATTAACTATTTTTAAGTGATAATAAATTAGAATTGTATTTTATAGCGAGTTTTAATGTTTTTCATGGTTTTAATTAATGCGGTATAGCCTTTACTTATTTGCTTTTCTTCTTTTCTCATCAGCAGCTCAGGCGGCTGATTACACGCATGGGGATCCTTGTACAGCTGCTGGTGCGTGGCATACTACCAATGATGCCAGTAGTGTTGACTATCTGGTTTGTGATGGCACAAACTGGCTTACAGCCTATTCAATCCCTTCCAGTGGCAATGTGTTTCGGTTGGATGATGATCCCGCCATCGGAAACGCAGGGTGCTTGCAATACAATGGCTCATCGGGGCGTTTAGAGTTCTCGCATGATTGCACCAATTACAGCGTATTCGGGGAGCCCATATGGTCCAAAGGCGCAGCAGATGATATTTATTATAATATCGGTACACCACGCGTCGGCGTAGGAACGGCCGCTCCATCTCACAGCCTTGATGTTACCGGAACAATCCGCGCCACCGAATATATGGTTATAAATCCAGCCACAAGTCCGACGACTCCTAACTTTTTTGACCTCGGCGACTTATCAAGCGTTGTACTGTCCACGCCCGCCAATGGGGAAACGCTACAATATAACGGAACAAATTGGGTAAACGTTGCTGGCGGCGGTAAATGGCTGGATGGCACTGGCACAGATGAAATATACTACAG
Organism: Roseovarius sp. D22-M7; assembly: GCF_037083785.1. Classification (NCBI taxonomy): domain Bacteria; kingdom Pseudomonadati; phylum Pseudomonadota; class Alphaproteobacteria; order Rhodobacterales; family Roseobacteraceae; genus Roseovarius; species Roseovarius sp. D22-M7. The sequence goes on along the minus strand of NZ_JBAPKY010000015.1, from coordinate 768 downwards.
CGCTGCGCATGTCGGCATCGGAACGGACTCACCGAACGTGGAGCTCGATGTTGTCGGTGATATTCAATATACCGGCGTTATAAGCGATGTGTCGGACCGCCGATTAAAGGATAACATTTCCGACCTCAGCGGCGAGTTGGGGAAGATTGTGTCACTACAGGGCGTCTCGTTCACTATGAACGATGACCCAAAGAAGCGCGTGGAACTTGGCTTTATCGCACAAGACGTCGAAGAAATCTATCCAACGCTTGTCGCAACTGATGAGAAAGGATTTAAGAGCCTGAACTATCAGGGGCTCATTGCACCCATGCTTGAGGCGATAAAGGAACAGCAGAAAGAAATAAGTGCACTGCGAGCGGAGATTGATACCCTTAAAGCAATGAACACTGAAAATGTGAGACCTGTTTCCGTTGAGGGGCAATGATCCATCAATACAAGAACACATGTGCAAGACTCTTTATCGGCCTGTTATGGGCCCTATTTGTTTGGGCGGGATTAGCATCTCATGCCTATGCATGCACCGTCTCAGAAGAAGGGCATCTTCAGTACAACGCCACCGCCAAGGTGATGCAGTATTGCGATGGCACCAACTGGATCGGCATGAACCTGCCCGGCTCCGGCTCAGGCGGCTGCACCAACCCCACGGCGCCTGAGGGCGCCATTGTGTTCAATGGTAACCGCCCGGTTACAACCGCGGGCCTTTTTCCTTGACGCGGTCGATGATTTGTTGGTCCGACACGAAGTCTTCGAGGAACCTGTTCCAGTCCT